>WRDJ01000015.1 GCA_009783495.1 Clostridiales bacterium
AGAAACTAGGGCGTGTTAACACTACCGTTCAACGGTCATCTTTTGGCCGATTTTCCGCCATGCTGTGTCATCGCTCCTTGGAATAGCTCTGCTATGCCTTCGCTGCTCTTCCTTGCCTGACGAAAAATCAACTCAAAACCTAACCATTTCAGATAGTGTTAACACGCCCTAAAATAGTTTGATTATCCCCAGGACTATCAGCAGAAGCCCGCTCAGCCAGGAGAGGTTGAGCGGCAGTTTTTCCGCGAGTTTTTTGCCCACGGAAGCGCCGAGCAGTACTGCCGCCATATTGAAGGCCAGGGAAAACAGCACCAGCAAAAGATGATCCACGTCGGTCAGCCCCGCGCCGAAGCCCGCCGCCAGCCCGTCGGCCGAAAGGGCCAGGGCAAGGTATCCCGCCTCAAAAGGAGATAAAATCCTCGACGAATCCAAATCCGCTTCCTGAGGATTGGCGTAGATATGCAGGACGAATTTCAGGTTAAAAGCGGAAAAACGGAAATCCTTGCGCAGCTTATTGTGTTTCCTGATGAAAGCTTTCAGCGTGCTGTCAAAAATCTTGATGAAACCCAGAATGAAGAGGATGAAAAAACAGACAAGGGCTGTGATGCGGCGGGGGATGAACGGGCTGAGAAAAGCGCCGAAAAAGAGGGACGCGGCCAGGATGGCGCTGCAAACGAGGCTGATTATCGCGACGGAGGCAAAAGGGATTCTGATTTTGTTGCCGCCGTAAGCGAAAGCGGAAACAAAAGCGTCAGTAGATAAGGCCGTGACGATCATTAGTGCTTCCAGCACGGAATATAAAGACATGAGAAAAACACCACCTTCGCAGGAACAGTCTATTCCTGCGAAGGTGCTTTTGTTACAGGGTTTGGGATGGCGGGATTTGCTGTTCCGTCAGACGGCGCATGAAAGGCCCGATGACAGCCGCAAAACGCTCCGGCTGGTCTAAGTGAACGCTGTGGCCGGCATCCCGAATTTGTTCCGCTTGAAGTTTTGGATTAAGACGTTGCAGTTCTTCGGCAACAACAGACGAAAATACGCCTCTATCGCCAAATACGATGAGGCTTGGAACGTCAATCGCATTGATTAACAGTTTATAGTCAGGGTTCGGCGGCGTGAGCACGTCAAAAGCCGCCATGCTTGTTTGCAGCCGTGCCCGGGCGAACAACTCAAGAGTCTCTTCCGGCCGATCAGGGTGTCTGTTCCGTGCCTCCGCCACCACCTCGTCTAATGACATATTGAGCATTCGCCGATGCCGATCAGCGACGTCGCTATCACGAACTTGACGCTGCCCTTTTGCACTCAGGAAGGTTGGATCAGCTAAAACCAGGCCCCGGAGCAGAGTTGGTTTACGGTTTGCCACCAGGGCTGCGGTCATCCCGCCCATGGAATGTCCGAGCAGAATTGGAGCGGGAAGCCTAAGGGCGTTTATCAAACCTGCTACATCGTTGGCATGGTCTTCGTATCGGTATCCAAAGTCAGGTGTGCCCGAATTGCCATGCCCCCTGGCGTCCGGCATGATTACGTCATATTCTTTTTCCAGAACCCGCGCCAAACCTGTCCAACATGCCCCGTTGGTCATTAATCCATGCAGCAAAATTAACGGCGGTTTGTTTCCCCCAGTTCTTGTGTAGTATATATTAATTCCGTTTGCTTCACAGACTGCCGCATCCCAGTGGCTCATATGCTATTTCCTCCAGACTGCTGTGTCCCGGCAGCTCATATATTATTTCCCCGGATTCCTTCTGTCAAGGTGCAAAAAATTTTCCTTACCTTCTTGACAAACGTCCTCCGCAACGCTACAATTTATTTAGAACGAATCGTGCAATACTGTTTGTTCTGAATAAATCGGACAGGGGATGGTCTTTTGAAAGCTTTTATCAATCCGCATGCCGAGAAGCAGGAGCACATCATCAATGCCGCGTTGAATGTATTCAGCCGTAATGGCTACAGAAAAGCGTCAATGGCCGATATCGCCGAGGAAGCCGGCATTGCCAAAGGCATGATCAACTATTATTTCGGCAGCAAAAAAAATCTTTACTTATACCTGGCCGAACTGTGTGGCAAAAACATGGCCGAAGAAATGAGAAATGGCTTCGACCCAATGGTTACCGATTTCTTTGACAACATGAAGATGATGACCGGCATCAAAATCGCTTTGATCAGGGAGCATCCGGCAATTCTCACCTTTTTGACCAGCCTGTATTTGGAAAAGGCCCCAGAGGTCAAAGACAATATCCAGGAATTTATGGCCGAAGGATTAAGGCTGCGGGAACAATTCATGTATCAAGACGTGGATATATCACGGTTCGAGGACGACGTAGACCCGAAGCTGATTGATAAACTCCTGGTCTGGGCCGCGGAAGGATTGACCAACAATTTGCGGCAGGGTTTGGATATCGAAAAAATTGAAGCGTTCACAAAAGAGCTATACGCCTGCCTCGATCTGATGAAAAAATATTTTTATAAATAAGGGGGAAACGCCATGCCTGATATAAGCCTGGAAATCAAAAACCTGACCAAGAGGTTTGGGAAGTTCACCGCGCTTGATAAAATCAATTTAACGGTAACCGAAGGCGAGGTGTTCGGTTATATCGGCCCCAACGGGGCGGGCAAGACCACCACCATCCGCGTGCTGCTCGGCATCCTTCAAGCCACCGAAGGGGGCGCGAAGGTTTTCGGGCTTGACGCGTGGAAGGACGCCGTCGAAATCCACAAGCGGATCGCCTATGTGCCGGGTGACGTCAACCTGTGGCCTAACATGACGGGCGGCGAGGTCATTGACCTCTTCGTATCTCTGCGCGGCAGGCATGATAAAGCCCGCCGCGAGAAGCTGTTAAAGGACTTTGACCTCGACCCGGCCAAGAAGTGTCGCGCATATTCCAAAGGCAACCGGCAAAAGGTGGCCTTGATCGCCGCTTTCGCCTCGGACGCCGACCTCTTCATTTTGGACGAACCGACCAGCGGCCTCGACCCACTGATGGAGCAGGTATTCCAAGAATGCGTGTTGGAATTGAAGCGCGAAGGCAAGGGCGTTTTCCTTTCCAGTCACATCCTCTCCGAAGTGGAGCGGCTTTGCGACCGGGTGGGCATCATCCGGGAGGGCAAACTGGTGGAAACCGGCACTTTGGCCGAGCTTCGGCACCTGACGCGCAACACCGTCCATGCCGAAACCGCGCGGCCGGCCGATAATCTGGAATCGTTAAAGGGCATCCACGACCTGCACATAAGCCAAAACAAGTTATCTTTCCAGGTTGACGGCGATGAGATCGGCGCCGTGATGGCCCACCTCATACCGTTCGGCGTCAAGCGGTTCGAAAGCGCGCCGCCGACGCTGGAAGACCTGTTCATGCTCCATTACAGCACGGGGGGTGCTTGAAATGATGCAAGGAACCTTTGACAACTCCCTCAAGCTGACTCGGGCTGTCTTGCGGCGCGACCGGCTCTCGATCACAATATGGCTTGTCCTCCTGGTCGCCTTTTCCGTATTCCTCGCACCCGGAATAGACGCAATGTTCCCCGACGAAGAAGCCAGATTGACGGTAGCCCAGATTTATGACAACCCGATCATGGTCTCCATGATGGGCCCGATTTATGGCGTAGGCAGCCCGGACAACCTTTCGGCTGGCGCCATATACAGCGGCTTTATGCTCCTGTGGGTCATCATAGCGGTCGCCCTGATGAATATATTTTTCGTTGTCCGGCACACGCGGGCCGATGAGGAACGGGGCCGCGCCGAAGTCGTGCGTTCCCTGCCGGTCGGCCGGCTTGCCAATTTGAACGCCACCATGATTTCATCCGTCATCATCAACGCCACCCTCGCCCTGCTGACCGGGGCGGGCATCGCCCTCACGGGCGTCGAGGGCATGGGCTGGGGCGGCAGTATGCTTTACGGCGTGGTGATCGGGGTGTCCGGATTGGTTTTTGCAGCCATCACCGCATTGTTTTGCCAACTCTCGGCAAGTCCAAGCGGGGCATCCGCCTATTCCGGCATCGCCCTCGGCGTTTTATATATGGTTCGCGCCCTCGGCGACGCGCAGGACAATGACGTTATTTCATGCCTGAGCCCCCTCGGGCTGGCTACCCGTTCTCAGATATATGTCAATAACTATATCTGGCCGGCGCTGCTGTTGCTGCTGTTGGCCGTGGCCGTCTCCGCCATCGCCTATAAGCTCAATACCATACGCGACCTGGGCCAGGGGTTCATCGCCGCCAAGCCGGGGCGGGCCAATGCTCCCGCAAGCCTGTAATCCCCCTTCGGCTTGTCGTGGAGGTTGCTGCGAACGCCGCTGATCTCTTGGGTTCTCGTCATGTTCGTGCTGGGCGCTTCCTATGGTTCGGTCATGGGCGACCTGCCGAAATTCATCGGCGACAGCCCGGAATATCTGCAAATCATCGGCATCCCGGAAAATGTCTTAAACACCATGACCGATGCCGACAAGGCGGGAATCATTATCACATATTTTGGGGCGTTCATCACCATTATGATGACCTTAGTCGGCATCGTCCCGCTCATCAGCGCCGCCATGCGGCCGCGTGTTGAGGAACAGGAGGGCCGCGCCGAACACATCATCGCCCGTGCCGTCCCGCGCTGGAAGTATATGTGCGGTTTCGTCACCTTGGCGTTCGCCGCCAGCGCGCTGCTGCAATTCGCCATGGCTTCCGGGTTATATCTTTCCACAGACGCTCTGGTGGAGGTCAATCCGTTCAACTTCGGCGAAATGATGCAGGCATATTTCTCATTCCTCCCGGCGATGTGGGTGATGATCGGGTTCGCTGTTTTGATTGTCGGCGTCTTTCCCAAAGCCACCGGCGCGATATGGGGCTTTTATGGGTTCGTCGCGTTCACCTCGTTTATTGGAGGGATGCTTGATTTGCCGGAATGGCTGAACAGCATCTCCCCCCTGTATTATGTCCCGCTGCTGCCCCTCGATGAATTCTCTATCACACCCCTGATCGTTTTGACGGTCATCGCCGCGCTCCTGACGGTCATTGGGTTTGTCGGTTATCAAAAGCGGGATACCCTGACGGGAATGTAATAATCTGTTATTTTCTCCAAGCCGCAACCGGATTGCCACGCGCACCGTATCCCCCGGCTGTTTGCCGATTTTTGCCCGGATGTCCTTGCGTATGCCGATGATGTAGCAGCGCGAGCCGTCCGGGTTTTTCACGCCCATATTGACGATGCTCCCGTCATAAGGCTCGCCGTCAAAAGCGGCGTGAACCGAAACGCGCCCCTTCCCGAACTCGGTCTTGACATCATATGGAAAGATGACATATGCGCCGTCCTGATCCGGGACTTTTTGCATGACGGCGTTGAATTCATAGGGTTTGTTTTCCATGTCTTTATCTTTCCAATCTTTTCTTGCAGTCTAACAGCGTGTAAATGTCGGCAGGCGGGCCGGTTGTGATTATCTCGAATATCACCGGGAAAGTAGCCAACTTGCCATATGTTTCGGCATCAAGGATCAGCTGCCTTGTTTTTTCGCTCACGCCGGCGCTTAAAATCTCCGCGCGGTTCTTTTCTTTAAACCAAACCGCCACGCTGAAAAACCCCTCATAGACATGCAGCCAGTAAAGGTTTTTCTCTTTCCGCGTTCCCTTCGGCGTTGTCCAGAAGTGTCGCCCTTTAGCGAACCACGCCTTGTGGGGGGTGTACCATTGCCAATCCTGCTCTATTTCCAGGCCCGGCAAGGCCTCCTGGAATGTTTCGTATGCGGCATAACTATCGCCCAGCGTTTGCCCCAGCACTTCCCTTGTCGGCGTCATTGCGGGGTCCCTTAGCCGTAATTTTTCGTGGTTGTTCATTTTTCATCTCCCATCAGCAGTTCCAATTTATCTTCGCCGGGTGCGGTTCGTTCTTTACTGCGACAGCCCGCAGCGCCGCTTCCATTTTGGCGCATTCCTCGGCGGCAAGACCAACAAGCGTCTCCCAATCAGCGTCAATGCCCGATTTGTCATAGGCGACGGCGAGCGCGCCGTAAAGCGCCAGCCCCAAAGAGTGGGCGGGCGCGTGGATCGTGGCGGCGGCCTGGCCGCAGGCTCTTGCCGCGGCCTGCGCCGCCGGGTTGTGCTTCAAATCTCTGGCGGCGGCGTGACATTCGTTCAGGATGATGTTCTTGACATAGGGCAGCTTGACTTCTCCGGCCAACCAGGCCCGCGCCGCTGTCAAGGCATGACGCGGGCGGGCGTCGCCGGGGCAATGCTTCCCGTAAACAGGCAGCATATGCGCTTCCGCATAATCAAGCGCCCAGTCGGCCAACGTGGCTTTGCTCTGCGTTTCGATCAAGCGCATCAGCGGCTGCAAATAAGGCGCGTTAATGTCGCTCAACATTTTCCGATATTTCTTCATGAAGTCAAATCCCTTACGAACTGCCCGATCCTGCCGTCGTCAATGATATCCGTATATGCCGACTGCTTGGCGGCGGCCCTCATAACAAAACGCTCCAGCACCCCGGCTTTTTGGGGGTCGAATATCCCGCCTAAAAAGCCCGCCGCCTTGGCGTTTTGCAGGATGTCCCGCGGAACATTGGCCTCAAAGGCTTCCTTTTCTTTGCTGAAATTCATGCCGCTCAAAAAGAGCCCGAGCCGCTTATTCCGCAAAACATGCGCGTTTTGCGCCAAAAACGCCTTGGCTTGTTTGCGCATCATCCCGGCATAGAGCGAAGCGCCGACGATAACGCAGTCATAGCCCGCAAGGCCGGGGAAACTGCCTTGCTTGAGGTCATAGCTTTCCGCGCCCTCGATCCTTTCGGCGATGCGCCGCGCGATCTCAGCGGCAGCCCCGTGCTTGGTGGCATAGAGAATGATTGTTTTCACGGCTTCAGCCCTCTCTTTTTTTCTCTGAATATGTATATCCCTGCGCCCGGCGCTTGTTTTGCAGTTCTGCCCATGCCTCCCATCCCTTGTCACGCAGCAGGGCGTTATCCCGCTCCAACACGGGGTATCCCGCGAAAAAAGCGGCAAACTTCTCACAGGGATAATCATGGCAAAAGGCGCACATTTCCACGTCTTTTTCTTTTGCGCAGACCCTGACGGCACAGCTCGGATTGCCGCTTCCATCCCTGCATGAAACGCATATGCCGTCCTCGGCCATGCCTTTGAGAAAAGCCCAAAACCCCTCGCCGCCAGGAATAAACCGAATGATTTCCTCAAACCCCGCCGTTTTCATTTCTTCATGCAAAACCTTCGCGGCGGGTTCCACTTTCACCTTAACCGCGCAATTTTCGCAGTAAAGGCCGCAATAACAGGTGTGTTTTTTATTCATTATGCTCCCTTCCTTTCATGTTTATTTCAGGCTTTGCTTATACATAATCAACGCATAAGCGTCGCCAAGAGCCGCATCATCATGCACTTCAAGCAAAAGCGGCATAAACTTACCCACGCGTTTTTCGTTCGTAAATTTTGTTTTTGTTTCTTCACGGACTTGCAGCTCATAGACGCCCCTGTTGTTCTTCTCATTAAAGAACAGCGTAACCTTAAAGAAGCCGTCCCACGCCGAAAGCCAGAACACTGTTTTCTTCTTGTGGACGTTTTTGCAGAGCCACGATTTGCCGTCGTTGTAATACCGCCACTCTGCTTCAATGCCGAAATCCGGCAGTTTTTGCGCTAACGCTTGATACGCTTTATAACTGCCGCCGAGCGCCGCCGCCAAAACTTCCTCCGAGGGATAAATGTCGGGGTTCCTGAGCAATTGTTCTTTTTCCATCTTCACCGCCCCTTGTCAATCGTTTTCTATTTCCCTGTTTATCAGCGACAATGCCAAACGGAGGGCATCGAGATTGCGCGATGCCAAGGTTAATTGGGCTTTCGGGGGCGGTTGTTTCATCGCCAGGGTTTCCCGCGCCTTTTCAATTTTGCGAATTGACGACGAGATGGCTTTGTACGCCGCGGCCAATTCTTCTTTTGAGTATTCGGCCATCTTCACCGTTCCTTAATCAAACTTCTTAACCAACAGCGCGTCGCCGTTCACCCCATAGTCTCCGTCCCCGTAAAGCGGCATATATTCTTCCAGCAAATAATAGGCGGGAGCTTTGCCGGATTTTTCAAACCCGGCTTTTTTATATGCCTTAATGGCCCTGGCGTTCTTGACGGACGGCCTCATGATAAGCTCCGTAACACCCAGGTTTTGATGCAGATATTCCGCGAGTGAAAAAACGGCGTCGCTGCCGAAGCCTTTGCCGCAATTTGCCTCACAATTCATCCAAATGTCAAGCTCGGCTTTTTGGGGCTGCAAATGGAACGAACAGTAACTGATAAAGCCGACGGGCTCGCCATCGTGCAATATCATAAACCCCCTGCCGTTTTGCGGCGCTGCGCCGGTGAAGAAATAATCAGCATAATCCTCGAAAAATTCTTCAGAACCCGGAATAGGCACATCGGGATAGTCGGGCGGCCCGGAATGCGCCTTAGTGGTTTCCGAATGGAAGCACCACTCATAGATCTTTTGCTTGTCCTCCAACGCGGCCGGAACCAGGGTGATTTTATTTCCCTTAATCAT
>WRDJ01000016.1 GCA_009783495.1 Clostridiales bacterium
TGCTTCGATTCCGCTATTCTCTACGACGAGGACCTGATAGAAGTGACTTGCCCCGCCTGCGGCGCTGTGGTTTTCGTCAACGGCGACGACGATGAAAACGACGGGGAAGTGATCGAAATCGAAGAAGAGCCGATCTCTTTTGTGGAGGAAAAGAAGGCCAAGGCGAAAAAATCCAAGAAGGACAAGGAATAGGTTGATCGGCGCGCAAGACTTTGAAAACCATAAAGGTCTTGCGCGCTTGTTTTTTGCGGAATAATATGTTATAATGCTTTCACCAGCGAAAGGGGGATATGAAAATGAAAAAACCACTTACCGGCGTTCCCGCGCAGACCCGCACGCGGCCCTTTGTGAAATGGCGCTTTGCCGCGTTCTTGGCCGTTTTTGTCCTGGCGGCGCTTGTCGCTTCTCCCGGATTTTTGCGACCGGCAAAAGGGGCGGCGCCCCCGCGCGGTCCCTGGGCAGATCAATATATTTTCGAGCAATACCCAGAAATGACGTTGAACAACAAGCAATACAAACTCACTACAGAGGTAGATTCCTCTGAAATCGGGGAATTTGTTTGCAGCGCAACGGCTTTCGGATATGACGACGATGGCATAAGGCGCGAAAAGGGCTGTTCGGTATCTTTGATAGAATCCCTGTCAAATGATTATGCGCTGGCCGTGAAATATGAGGGGCATGACGGGTATTTTATCTTCGCGGATAAATTATATGCGCCCGCCACGCTCGGAGACTTTATCAACGACACGAATTTGCTCTATAACCTTGTATTTGACCAAAAGGGCAACAGGATTGAATATTTGCGCCTGGAGAGCGGGAAGTCTTCTATAACTTATAAATTTCCTGAAGCTGACGACATAACCTCTGCAATATCCGAGCTGTTGCTTTCAAACATTTCCGCAACAGCCGCGAGCCCCGAAAACAGACTCAAATATGACTATATGTGCGCTTTTGTTTATCTGGATGTTATAGGCAACGGGATTCATGGTTGGGCTATATACCCCGACGGTTATATAGTCATAAAAATCCCGGAATGCAGCGCAGGGTTTTATATCGGCGAGGAGGAGGCGCAGGCCTTCATCGAATATGTGCAGGCTAATGGCGTCAAGGACAGACAGGTGAACAAAACCGTCCTCATCATAGCCATCGCCGCTTTCGTCATCATGGCCGCCGTGTTCATAAGAAGCAGCGCGCGGGAAGCCCGCGCGAAAACCGCTGACAAACCCTGATAAGCAACCGCATCACACCCGCCGCTTTTGTGCGCGGCGGGTGTTTTCTGTACGGGAGAAACAGAGAACAGAGGAAAGAAGCAAGAGTGTGCGGCAAACGGCGAATTGCCGTTTGCTTCGACCAAAACAGAAGGTTCGCGCCCCGCGTCACTCTCAAGCAAAATATTTTTTAAACCCTGCGCGGTTTGGCGTGCTATAATCGTTTTTTTAACAGAGGGGGAATGATCCTGTGAATGAATCATTAGTGCACGATGATTTTATTCAGAATATGGTCATGCAATATGCGGATATGGTGATGCGCATCGCTTTCCAGAACACGGGAAATCAGGCGGATGCCGAGGATGTGGCGCAGGAGGTTTTTCTCAAGCTGATGCGCCGGCCCGCCCTGAATGACGAGGCGCATGCCAAAGCCTGGCTGATCCGCGTGACCGTCAACCAATGCCGCGACCTGAAAAAGTCCTTTTGGCAGAGGCAAACCGTGCCCCTTTCTGGGCAATGGCGTGAGCCGCAGCCGGAAGCGCGGGAAGTATTCGCGGAGCTTGCCAAGCTGCCGCGGGATTATCGCAACGTCATCTATCTCTATTATTACGAAGATTACACCGTGCCGGAGATCGCCAAAATCCTCGGCAGGAAGGAAAACACGGTCAGCTCGTGGCTGACCAGGGCCAGGAAGCGGCTCAAGCAAATTTTGGAAGAAGGGGTGGACTACATATGAAAAACAACCGATATACCCGCGCGATCGACGGCGTCCGCGCGACGGAGGAGTTCAAAGAGAGAGTGATTGAAAGGGCGGCGGAGGCCCCGGCGCGTTTTGCCGAAATTCCCGCGAAAAAGAAGCGGCCCTTTGTGAAATGGGGTTTTGCCGGGACGCTCGCGGCGGTCGTTATGTTGGCGGTGTTTTCTGTTCCCGGCCTCTTGGGCGGCGAGCCTGTTATTAAGCTACCGGGCGTCGCTCATGTTGAACGGCCTTTCGAGGATTCGTTCTACCTCAATGGTTGTTTCCCATCCGGAGCAATCTATATAGACAATCGGGATTTTGATGTAATTTGCTTTAGAGACGGCTGGCTTTATTATGAGAACCGCTTGGATAAAGACTCGCTATATAAAATCCGTCCGGACGGAACAGAAAAAACAAAGCTGAGCAACGATAAAATTCGTGATAAAAGGCTGTATTTTGCTGACGGTTGGATTTATTATGCGAGCGCGGCGAGTTTAATGGCAGGTGGTTCTACGTTTTATAAAGTGCGCGAGGACGGCACGGGCAGGATACAAGTGTTCCATGAGACGGAGTATTATACCGGCATTAAGTTTATTTCAGACGGTTGGATATATTACCATATAATGAATGACGAGATTATCATACTCGAATCCGATGGCCTTTCTTATGGAATTACCGGCGCTTATAAAATCCGCACGGACGGCACGGAAAAAACAAAAATCACCGACGACGCTTATGAAGCTCACGACGAGATTAACATTCTCCTTGTTGAGGATGGCTGGATTTATTATTCAGCGAGGATATCTGGCCAGACAAACATCATCTTTTCTATCTCGCCGCAGGGTGGCTTGATAGCGGAAAGCACGGCGTATTATGCAGTGCGCACAGACGGCACGGAGAAAATAATGCTGCATGACGGAAAAGATGGCGCGCTGTTTTTATCTCGCATCGTTGACGGTTGGTTGTATTACGTTGATCACGGCGGTTCACCCAAATTATGCAAAATGCGACCGGACGGAACAGAGAGAACCGTATTAGCCAACGATGTGCGCTCATCAGAAATATATGTTTTAGACGGTTGGGTTTATTATTCCAAGAACGCCAGATTGTTCAGGGTGGGGACGGACGGCACAGGTGAAATGCAATTGGGTAACGGCCTTTTTAACAATCTTTACAATCTTTATGAGCATGTGTTTATTTCAGACGGCTGGATACATTACTATTATCAGCCGGAAAGCTTTCCGAACCCCATGCGGGAACTGGGGAAAACGCGCATAGATGGCACAGAAAACGCCGTGTTTGCCGATGACGCGACCCGCTTTATCGGCGTCGAAGACGGATGGGTGTATTATCTGGGCCAACCGACTCTAAAAGAATCAAAGAACGGCAAAAAAGTATATGTATATCAAGACAGTATATACAAAGTTCGCATAGACGGCACGGATAAGCAGGAAATAAAATTCTAATCCACATTAAGTCAAAAAGACCCGCCACGGTGAAAACCGGCGGGTCTTTTTATTATGCTTTGTTCTAAGACTCGTCCTTCGGTAATAAACTTGGATTAAGAGGAGGGGAAGATATGCGGGAAGAGGCGGATTTATTGGAAACGCGGCCGGGCGGGGCGCAAAGGCTTTTGCCATATTTGCCTCCCTTTCTGCGCAACGCGCTTGGGCAGGCGCCGCCCGCGCTGCTCGCCGCTTTGGAGGAGATACGTTTGCGGCAGGGGGCGCCGGTGCTCCTGCGCTGCGGCAGGGAGGAGTGGTTCCTGGCCGCGCGCGGCGGGGCCGTAAAAGAACGGGAAGCGGCTTTGATCCCCGGCGCGCAGGAAATGCGCGAAAGCATCCTGGCCATTTCGCAAAGCTCTTTCTATGCCCTGGAAGAAGAACTGAAACGCGGGTTCATCACCTTGCCCGGCGGGCACCGGGCCGGTCTGGCCGGAAAAGCGGTGCTGGAAAACGGGGCGGTCAAGACGCTCAAAGAGATTTCCGGCATAAATTTCCGGGTGGCGCGCCATGTTCCCCGTGCGGCCGGCCGATTGCTGCCTTTGCTGTTCACGGCGGCGGGCGCGGGGCTTCCGGCGCACACTTTGATCGTTTCCCCGCCCGGCTGCGGCAAAACCACCGTCCTGCGCGACCTGGCCTTCTCCCTGTCGGAGGGAGGGCGCTGGGGGCGCGGTTTGCAGGTGGGCGTGGTGGACGAACGCTCGGAGCTGGCCGCCATGCTGAACGGGCAGCCGCAGTTGCCCATCGGCATGCGCACCGATGTGCTGGACGCCTGCCCCAAGGCCGAGGGCATGATGCTGCTCATCCGTTCCATGGCGCCGCAGGTGCTGATCTGCGACGAGATCGGGCGCGCCGAGGACGCTGCGGCCATATTGGAGGCGGCGCGCGCCGGAATCAAGGTCATTGCCAGCGCCCACGGCGGCGGCAGAGAGGAGATGCTGGCCCGCCCCGCCGTGGGGGGCCTGATCGAAGCCGGCGTTTTCGAACGGCTGGCGCTCTATTCCCGGTCAAACGGCCCCGGCACCTTGGAGGGCGTTTGGAACGGCAAGGGGGAACGCATATGTTGAAGGCCTGTCATAAGATGCGTTTGTTTTTAGAAGCGATGTGAGTTCCGGATGTTTTCTGATTTTTGTTTTTCCCACCGCAGGCGGCAGCTGCGCCGGACAAACAAAAGCAAAGTAACTGCAAATTATTCTTTGGCGCGGCACATTTGGCAAGGGGGAGTTAATATGTTGAAAGCCGTGGGGGCTTTGATCGTGCTCTTCGCTTGCGGGACGGCGGGCTGCCTTTTCGCCGGGCGGCTGACCCGCCGCGTCAAGCATTTGCAACAGCTGCAAAGGGGCTTTCTGGCGCTGGCCACGGAAATCGGTTATACCTCCACCGCGCTTGTTCCGGCGCTGGAAACCGCTTCGCGGCAGGCGGAGGGGGATATGGGCGAGCTTTTCGGCGGCGCGGCGCGCAGGCTGCATTCCGCGCAGGGAAAAAGCGCCGAGGAGGCCTGGCGTCAGACGGTGGAACAGACCGGCCTGCGCTTCGGGCTGCCCGGCAAGGATAAAGAGGTTTTGGCCGCCTTCGGGCTGGGTCTGGGCCTTTCCGACCGCACGGATCAGTTGAAACGCCTGGAACTGACCCGTTTACGCCTCTCGTCCTTGGAGGAAGAGGCCCGCGAGGACAAGCAAAAACTGGGAAAAGTGTGGCAGGCTTTGGGCTGGGGCGCCGGATTTGCCTTGGTGCTGCTGCTTTTATGAAATATAGGAGGATCATAACGTGCAGGATACGGGTATTATCTTTTTTCTCACCGGGCTGGCCATCGTGGTCACTCTTTTGCATACCTTTCTCAAGCAGGCGGGGAGGGACGAATACGCTTACCTGACCTTGGTGGCGGGGTTGGCCATCGCGCTTCTGCGCGTCCTGCCGATCATAGAGGAGCTTTTCAACGGGGTGCAGCAGGTATTCAAGCTATATTGAGTCCGGGGCGGTTCGGGCTATGAGCGCCGCCCCCGCTTTAAATATCACCCCGTTTGGGAAGAGGGCAGGGGGTGGGACAAAACAGGAGCAAGAGGCAAGAAGACAGAGGCAAGGGGGTTTGGGCGGCATGGATAACATATTCGCGTTTGTCGGCATAGCTATTTTAGCCGCCGTTCTGGCGGTTTTCGCCAACGAGAGCCGCCTGCCCGCGGCTGGGATGCTGCTGGCGCTGGGCAGCGGCATCATCATGCTGCTACTGCTTTTGCCCAAAATCTCCCAGCTTTTTCAGTCTTTCGGAAATTTGGCGGAAAAAGCGAATATTAACACGTTTTATTTTACGACTATTTTCAAGGTGATGGGCATTGCTTATATCAGTGAATTCGGGGCGCAAATCTGCCGCGATGTGGGACAGGGCTCCCTGGCCATGAAGGTGGAACTGGCCGGGAAGGTCGCCATCATGCTTCTGGCTATTCCGATCATGGCGGCGGTTTTGCAGTCGGTGCTGGGACTCTTAAGTTAGGAGGATGAAGATTAAGATGCGCGCATACCGCCGCCTGCCCGCAATATTGCTTTTGAGCGTATTACTCCTGCTCTTTATCAGCACCGGGGCAGAGGCGGCCGAGGCGGGCGCGAACATAGAGGAACAGCTTGATTTGGCCCATCTGGAGGATTATATCGGGATGCTCGACGGCGGCCTATCCGGCCATCTCGACGACTTCAGCCTCAAGGGTTTGTGGAAACAGGCCAAAGATGGCAAGATCAGTCTCAATCTGGCGGGTCTTTTGAAGGTGTTGGGCTCATTGCTTTTCGGCGAGGTACTGGCCTCCGCCTCCCTGATGGCGCAGCTGGCCGTTCTCTCCATCGTTTGCCTGCTGCTCAACAACCTGGCCGCCGCCTTCGGCAAGGGCAATGTCTCCGCCTTGGCGCGCAGCGTGGGCTATCTCCTTTTGATCGGGATCGCCATCGGCAGCTTCACTTTGGCCGTGGGCGAGGCGCGCAAGGCCATTGAAATGTGCAGCGGCTTTCTCTACGCCGCTCTGCCGGTGATGATGACCTTGCTCGCGGCAATGGGCGGGATAAGCTCGGTCAGCATCGTCCACCCGGCCATGCTGCTGGCCGTTTCCCTCTCGGTGGAGTTGCTGGCCAAGATAATCTTCCCCCTCATATATTTTTCGGCGGTGCTGCGTTTGGTCAGCCACATTTCCCCGCGTTTCAACGTGGATAAAATGGCGGGGCTTTTCAAAGACCTTTCCCTGGGTGTGATGGGTGTGATGATGACCCTTTTCCTCGCTTTCATAAGCATCAGCGGCCTGGCCGCGGCCAGTCTTGACGGGCTGGCGGTCAAGGCCGCCAAAACGGCCGCCGGCGCCTTCATCCCCGTGGTGGGAAAGACCTTGGCTGATGTTCTGGATACCGTGGTGGGCACTTCTCTGGTGCTGAAAAACGGCATCGGCGTGGTGGGCGTGATCGCGATCATCCTCTTTTGCGCCCTGCCCGCTGTGAAGATACTCGCCATGGCCCTGGTTTATCGCCTGACTGCTTCTTTGGTTCAACCCCTGGGGGACAGCCGCCTGGCGGAGGCTTTGAACGGGCTGGGAGGGGCCATGCAGCTGCTTTTCGCGGCGGTGGCCATCAGCGGGGTTTTCTTCTTCCTGCTTTTGGCGTTGACCGTGGGGTTGGGAAATGTAACGATGATGCTGCGATAGGTGAATAGATATGAACATTTTGATCGAGATAGTGCGCGGCGTGGCGGTGCTGGTGATCCTGGCGCTTTTCCTCGAAATGCTCCTGCCGGAAGGGGGGCTGCTCTCCTTCGCGCGGCTGGTGATGGGCTTGCTTTTGATCGCGGTGGTTTTGAACCCCGTCATAGCCGCTTTCGGGAAGCTCACCATAACCTCGTTTTTTGAGTATAACGCGCCCGGGGTTTCCACCGAAGAGGTTTTGCGGCAAGGCAGGGAGTTGGGCGCTTCGCTCACGGAGGCGGCCCGTCTCGCCTATGAGCAAGACTTGGCCAGGCAAATCAGCGCCTTGGTGAGGCTCACGCAGGGCGTGAAAAGCGCCGAGGCCACAGCGGTTTTCGAGCGGGAGGGACTGGCGCTCATCATAGTCAGGGTGTGGACGGAAAACGCCATGACGGCGGAAGAAATGAACGCTTTGGGCGGGAAGATTTCCTCCCTCATCGCGGATTTTTTCAGCACAGACCCCAAAAATGTGATCGTTGAAGTGACGGGAGGTGGATAAATGAGCAATAACAGCGGGGAAAAGGGGCCGGAGAAAAAAGGGGTCTTGAGCGCGCTTTTCGGCAAGGATAAGGGCATGCTGCTTAAGCTGGGCGGCATATTGGCGGCGGGCCTGCTTCTTATGTTTCTTTCCGGCCGCGGGTTTTCGGGCGGCGGCAATACGCCCCCCGCCGGGGAAGAGAAGGGCAGCGCCTATGATTACCGCAGCGCGGAACAAGAATGGGAGCGCCAGATGGAGGCGGTTTTAAGCGAAATCAAGGGCGCGGGCAAAGTCCATGTCTTAATCACCTTCGCCAGCGGCGTCAGCAAGGAATATGCCGTCAACGTCTCGGAAAGCGAGCGCGAGCAGAGCGAGAGAAGCGCGGATGGTTCGGGCAAGGAGAGCAAGGAAAGTACGCATAACTCAGCCTTGGCCCAAGAAAACGGCAAACCGGTCTTGATAACGGAATATATGCCGCAGGTGCAGGGCGTTTTGGTGGTAGCCACCGGTGCGGGCAGCGTCACGGTGCGGCAGGAGCTTTTTTTGGCGGTGCAGGCATTATTATGCGTACCCGCTCATAGGATTGTAATAACCCAGGGCAAGTGACAATAAAATTAAGGAGGTTAAAAAATGACAGGTCAAAGAAATATGTCAACGAAAAAGAAGGGTCGCGGTCCGTTGAACAGGACATGGCTCTTGATATTGGGGGCTTTTTGCGTTTGCCTCCTGGTGTGGGATTTCGCTTCCGGCTCTGGCAAGGCGGATACCGGGCCCCCCACGAATACTGTGATAGACGGCGAAAA
>WRDJ01000017.1 GCA_009783495.1 Clostridiales bacterium
GTTCTTATCACCAGCGCACCGGCGGCGACTGGTGCATTTACCCCATGTATGACTATGCCCATCCCCTCTCCGACGCGCTGGAGGGCATCACCCATTCCGTCTGCACCTTGGAATTTGAGAATCACCGCCCGCTTTACGACTGGGTGCTGGATAATCTCGACGTGCCCTGCCGCTCGCGCCAGATCGAGTTCGCCCGTTTGAACATTACACATACCGTGATGTCCAAGCGCAAGTTGCGCTGCCTGGTGGAAAAGGGCCATGTTTCCGGCTGGGACGACCCGCGCATGCCGACCCTGGCGGGGCTGCGGCGGCGCGGTTATACGCCCTCGGCCATCCGCTCCTTCTGCGAAAAAATCGGCGTAGCCAAGGCCGACAGCACGGTGGAGATCGGGCTTCTGGAGCATTGCATCCGCGAAGATTTAAACGCGGCGGTCAAGCGCGTCATGGCGGTGCTGCGGCCTTTGAAACTGACCCTCACGAACTATCCGCAAGGGCAAAAGGAATTGCTCCCGGCAGACAATAACCCGGAAAACCCCGCTGAGGGGCAGCGGGAAATGCCCTTCAGCCGCTCCCTTTATATCGAGCGCGACGACTTCATGGAAGAGCCGCCCAAGGGCTTCCACCGCCTCTCCCCGGGCGGGGAAGTGCGGCTCAAACACGCCTTTATCATCAAATGCGAACAGGTGATAAAAGATGAAGCGGGCAATGTCGCCGAGCTGCTCTGCACTTATGACCCGCTTTCCAAAAGCGGGGCCGACCAAAGCGGCAAAAAGGTCAAGGGCACCATCCACTGGGTGGAGGCGGAAAGCGCCGCCGACCTGGAGATTCGCCTCTATGACCATCTTCTTTCCGGAGAGGACGCGGAGGGAGACGATTTGGCCGGGCGGCTCAATCCCGCTTCCTTGGTCGTCGAGCGGGGCAAGGGCGAAGCTTGGTTGGCCGGGACGCCCACGGGCGCGCGCTATCAGTTTTTGCGCCAGGGTTATTTCATCAAAGACGCGGATTCCGGCGCGCAGCGGCCCGTTTTCAACCGCATCGTGCCGCTCAAAGACAGTTGGGCCAAGCTGCAGGGCAAATAGAGCGCAAAAAGAGGTTCGGGGCTGTTTCCCGAACCTCTTTTTTGTTTATCTGTTGATCACCGGTTTGCCCTCTTTGTCAAGAAGCGGCGTGAGCCCCCCGCCGTAACCGCTCCCGACATAAACATAATGAACGCCTGTTTCCTTGTCGCGGAAGATTTTGATGATTTGCCCCAGTTCGCTGCCTTCCTTCATTATGACCTCAAAACGCTTTTCCTTCGCCATGACAAAACCTCCTTTTTATGATTTTAACAATGATAACCGGAGAGGCAATCCCCACCCCAAAAACCTAAAGGTTCTCGGGGGCCCTGGTTTCAGCGAGCAGAGCCAGGAGCGAGGAAAGCGAGGGATTTAGTGAAAGCATTAACGGGGAGCCCTGTCTTTTTCTGACTTCTGTCCTCTGACCTCTGTCTATGCGCCGCTTATGTTGCCGATCCCGTTAAATATTTATCGGAGTGCCCAGCGCCATATGCGCCGCCTCCATTAAGGCTTCGACGATGGTGGGGTGCGGGTGGATGACTTGCGCCAGCTCTTGCACGCCCAGGCCCCGGCTTATGGCCAAGGCAGCCTCGCCAATGATGTCCGTGGCATGGGGGGCCAAAATATGCACGCCCAGGATTTTGCCGCTTTCTCTGGCGAAAACGATCTTGACCATGCCCTCGGTTTGCGCCATGGCATGGGCCTTGGCCGAAGCGGAAAGCGGGAAAACGGCCTTTTGGAAATCCAGACCGGCGTTGATGGCCTCTTCCTCGCTTAAGCCCACGCTGGCCAGTTCCGGGCTGCTGTAAATGCAGGTCGGGACGATGGAAAGATTGATGCCGCTCTCTCCTCCCAGAAGATGCTCCATGGCTGCCATGCCCTGCGCCGAGGCCAGATGAGCCAACTGCATGCCGCCCAGCACGTCGCCGATGGCTGCGATATGCGGCTGATTGGTGAGGAAATTTTTATCCACCGGGATGCCCTTTTCGCTATAGGCCACGCCGGCGGCTTCCAGACAAAGCCCCTGCGTATATGGCACGCGGCCGGAAGCCAGCAGGATCAGGTCGGCCTCCACGGCTTTTTGTTTGCCCTCCGCCAAGTTGACGGTCAGGAGTGTCTTGCCGGCGGCGTTTTTCTGCATATCCGCGACGGAAGCGGAAAAAAAGCAGCTTATCCCCTGCCGTTTCAGCAGCTGCGCCAAACGGGCCGTCATTTCCCGGTCCATGCCGGAGAGGATGCGCGGCCCGCGCGCTATCATGGTCACTTTGGCGCCCAAGTCGTTGTAAATGCCGGCGAATTCCACGGCGA
Source organism: Clostridiales bacterium (assembly GCA_009783495.1). Classification (GTDB taxonomy): domain Bacteria; phylum Bacillota; class Dehalobacteriia; order UBA4068; family UBA4068; genus WRDJ01. Next base: position 2,364 of record WRDJ01000017.1, read on the forward strand.
TCACCCCGCTGCCCACAATGGCCAGCGCCTCGGGAATTTTTTCCGGGCAGAGCATTTCGTCGCTGCCGACCACCGCGGAGCTATCCCCCGAAAAAGGCAGCTTTCGCAGCATAGAACCGGTGGCGACAATGAATTTCTGCGCCGTGAGCGCGCGCGAACCAAGGGTGAGGGTGTGCGCGTCCGTGAAGGCGGCCTCCTCAGCGAAAACGTCAACGCCGTTTTTCTTCATCAGAAAGGCCACGCCGTTACGCATACGCGACACGATTTCGTCTTTTCTTTTCATCACGCGGGGCCAATCCACCGTCAGTCCTTGCGTGATGAAGCCGAAACGCGCGCCGTCGCGCACAGAGGCCGCCCTTTGCGCGGATTCGATCAGCGATTTGGTGGGCACGCAGCCGCGGTTGAGGCAGCAGCCGCCCAAAGCCTCTTTTTCGATGAGGGCCACCTTGGCGCCCAGCTGCGCCCCCCTGATGGCCGCCACATAACCGCCGGGGCCGCCGCCGATCACGGCAACGTCATAATCATATTGAGTCATAAAAGCTCCTGTTCTTTTTTTGCAAAATATGTTAGAATGAAAATGGTGTTGAACACCCTTCCCGGAGAAGCGGCTTTTATGAAGGGGCTGCCGCTAACCCGGGGTCCCCAAAAGACTCTTTTCCGTCTTTTGGGGCGGAAATGCGGCAACCCCCTGAATAGAAAAATTATTTTCTTTTTTTCTTCTTTTTCGGTTTTTGCTTTGTTCGCCAGGTAGGCGCCGGGGCCGCCGACGGATAGACGTTGACCAAGGGGTTCTTCCGCAGGAAATAGAGCAACAAGCCGCCGCCGGCCATGCAGGCCAGGGAAACCAGGCTGGAAGCGGGGATGCTGAAAAGGCCCAGATCCACGGGCACCGCATCCTCGCGGATGAACTCGATGAAGAAGCGACCGAAAGAATAGAGGATGAAATACCAAGCCAGCGCCTGACCGTGGCGGTGCGGGCGTTTGAGGAACCAGATCAAGGCGAAGAAAACCGCCACGTTCCACAGGCTTTCATAGGCAAATGTGGGATGCACCCACTGCCCGTTGACCTTGATGGCCCAGGGCAAGGTGGTGGGGGTGCCATAGGCCTCCTGGTTGACATAGTTGCCCCAGCGACCGATGGCCTGAGCGATGGCCACGCCGGGCACGATGGCGTCGGTCATGGCTAAAAAAGGCAACTTCTTGATTTTGGTATAGATGATGGCAAAGGCCAGGCCGACGAAAAGCCCGCCGTGGATGGCCAGCCCGCCTTCCCAGATGGCGAGTATCTTGCCCGGGTTATGGGAAAACAAGTTCCAGTGGGTGAATACATAATAGAGTCTGGCGCCGATGATGGCGAGGGGCAGGCCGATGACGCACATGGTGAGAAATTCGTCCGGGTTGAGTTTTTGGCGGCGGAATTGCCTTTCCACCCACCAGATGCCCACGATCATCCCCAGGACGATGATGATCCCATACCAGCGGATCTCCAATTTGCCGATTTCGAAGGCTGTTGCTGTAATATCCATTTTTTCCCTCCGTAAAAATAGTTTAAATGTCACACTTCTATATTCTACTACATTTTATTTATTTTGGCAAAGGAGTTTTTTATGAATCTCAAACCTATTTCCCTGCGCGATAAGGAGCTCTTCAACGAATATCTGTCCGGTTGCCCCAACAAGACCGCCTTATATAACTTTACCTCTCTTTTCATCTGGAAAGACTGGGGCGGCGGCTCTTCCTGGCAAGTGGCGGAGGGCGCCCTCTGCGTTTATAAGCGCATCCAAGAGCGCGTATACAACCTGCCGCCCATCTCCGCCGACGAAAACAAGGCCGCCGCCGCCGTGGAGTTTTTGCTCGAGCAAAGCCAAAAAGACGGGCGCCCGCTCCTTTTCTATGAGGTGACGGAAGAGCTTCTGGCCTTTTTCCGCAAGCATTGGCCGGAAAAATTCGCGGCCAAAGAACACCGCAACGGCTCCAACTATATTTATCGAACTGCCGACCTGATAAACCTCTCCGGTAAAGCCTATGCCGCCAAACGCAACCATATCAACAGCTTCGTCAGGGAACACCCGCAACACGCCCTGTTGCCGCTCACGCCCGATCTCATCCCCCAATGCCGGGATTATATGCGGGAATGGCTCGATTCCCGCGACAAAGAGAAGAACCCGACCTTTTTTTCCGAATATGCCGGAACCATGCTGGCTTTGGATAATTTCAGCGAACTCGATTGCCGGGGGGCCTGCCTGGTGTCGGGGCGGGAGATGTTCGGCTTCACCGTCGGGGAGACGCTGAATAAAGACACGGCGCTCATCCATATAGAAAAAGCCACCGCCACGGTGAACGGGGCTTATCCCCTGGTCAATCAGCTGTTCCTGCGCCAGTTCTGGCGGGAATATCCCTTCGTCAACCGCTGCGAGGACCTAGGCGACCCCGGCCTGCGCAAGGCCAAACTCAGCTATCACCCCTGCCGCCTGGAAACGGTTTATCATCTGCGTTTTAACGGCGAATAGAAACGGAGGATAATATGGAATTTCGCGCCGCCCTGGAAAAAGACACAGCGGGGATCAAAAAACTCTGGGCCTATTCCTTTGGCTCGCAAGAGCCCTATTTCAGCTGGTATTTCAACGAGATATACCGGCCGGAGCGCACCCTCTGCTGTTTTGAGCGGGGGGAACCGGCCGCCTCGCTGCAACTGGCGCCATACCGGCTGCATTTGCGCGGGCAAGAGATGGAGGCCAGCTATATTGTGGGGGTCGTCACCTCGCCCGACCGACGGGGACGCGGCCTCGGCAGCGCCCTCATGGGCCATGCCCTGCGCGAACTGCAAAAAAGCGGCGTCCCGCTGGCTTTGCTGCTTCCGGCCTGCCCGGGGTTTTATTTCCCGCTCGGTTTTGCCTATTGCTATGAATTCAACGCCTGGCATATCCCGCTCGCAAGCCTGCGCCCCCTGGCTCGCGGCGGCGGCGAATGGCGGGAAGTTGATATGGGGAAGGATATTCCGGCTTTGCGGGCGCTTTACGGCGCGCAGACCCGGGGCCGCAACGGTTTCATCCTGCGCGATGAGCATAATTGGTGCAATTTTCTCGCCGAGCACAAAGGCGAAGGCGGGTTCAGCCGCCTCTGGCTGAAAGAGGGCGAGGCGCGCGGCTATCTGCTTTATGCGCTGAAAGACAAGGTTTTTCATGTCACGGAAATGGGCTTTATGAATAATGAAGCGCAACGGGCGGCCTTCGCCTTCGCATTAAACCACGGCAATGAGGCCGATTCTTTCCGTTGGCGGGCCGCCGACGACGACACCAGCCACCTGCATTTGCCGCAAAAAGCCGGGATCAGCCGCCTGCCCTTTGTCATGGGGCGCTTGGTGGACGCACCAAAGGCCCTGCAACAACTCTCTTTTCCGCCGGATTTGGAAACGGCCTTCACTTTGCGCCTGCGGGACAGCGCCGCCTCCTGGAATGAGGACGCCCATCTCCTTAGCGTCAAAGAGGGACGGCTGCAGCTGGAACCTTTCCCGGGGGAAGCGGATGTAACCCTGGGCATAGCGGCCTTTAGCAGGCTGTTTTTCGGCGCCGCCTCGGTTTGGCAGCTGGAGCGGGAGGACGCCCTTGAAGGCAGCGGCGTGGCCTTGCAAAAGCTGGACGCACTCTTCCCGCCCTGCCACAACTGGCTCAACGAAGAAAGCTAGAAGAAAAGGAGGTGAAAACACATGAAATGTCTTAAATGCGGCGGAACGGCCAATGTTCAAATAGTGGCGGAAATTGAACCGCTGACCATCGGGATGGGAATCATTTATTCCATATTGCTGCTTATCCCCGTGATCGGTTGGGCCATCATTTTCGCGTCTGTCAAAAACATCCTTTTCCGCACGGTTTCCTATTGTGTATGCCAGTCCTGCGGCCACAGAGAGAGAATTGATTGAAGCGACTTATAAGTCAATACGCACGCCCACCGGGCAATGGTCCGACCCCACAACCCGCGGCCAGATCCAGGCGTCGCGCAGATGCTCCAGCATGGCCCGGTTAGCAAAAAAGTAGTCTATCCTCCAGCCGACATTACGTTCCCTGGCCCCGGTTTTATAATCCCACCAGCTATAATGGCCGGACTCATTGTTGAAAAGCCGGAAAGTGTCATAAAACCCGGCCGCCAGCAGCTCGTCTATCCAGGCCCTTTCCATGGGCAAAAAGCCGGAAACGCCGCTGTTTTCCCGCGGGCGGGCCAAGTCGGTTTCTTTATGCGCGGTGTTGACGTCGCCGCAGAGCAGAAGCGGCTTTTCCACGCCGCGCACATGGCGCAAAAGAGCCTCGTAAAAATCCATCTTATAGGCCAGCCGGGCCTCCCCTGAACCGCCGTTGGGAAAATAGCAGTTTATCAGGCGGAACTTTTCGAAATCCAGCTCCAGCAAACGGCCCTCGCTGTCGAATCTCTCTATACCCAGCCCCTTGCGTACGGCCTCGGGTTTCGCTTTTGCATAGACCGCCACGCCGCTGTAACCGGGGCGCTCGGCCGGGTTAAACCAACTCTCATAGCCCGCGACCGCCCTGATTTCCGCAGGCAGCTGCTCCTCCCGGGCCTTGATCTCTTGCAGGCAGAAAATATCGGCAGACATATCCGCAATCGTTTCCAGAAAACCTTTTTTGGCCACGGCGCGCAGGCCGTTGACGTTCCAGGAGACCAGCACCGTCATTTTTTCCACTCCTTTCATTGAAAAATAATTTGCCGCAAGGAGGCTTTTTTATGTTGAAAGAACTGATAGAAAGCGGTTTCGGTGAGAAAGAGGATTATAATTGCGCGGAGAAAATCATCGCGGGCGCCGACGCGGTTTACGGATTGGGGCTCGCTCCCGTCTGCTATAAGCTTTTGGGGGCTTTCGGCAATGGCTGCGGCTGCGAGGAATATTGCGGGGCCGTGGCCGGGGGCGTGGCCGCGCTGGGCGTGATGTTTATCGAGAAAAACGCGCATCAAAGCCAGGAGATCGCCGACCTGACCAGCGACTTCATAAAAGAATTCCGGCGGGAGGCGAGCCGCTTGGATTGCGCTTCGCTGAAGAGGCTATTCCGCACGCCGCAGGAAAAGTGCCGCCGGGTCATCGTCATGGCGGCGGCGGCGCTGGATAAAACGATTGCCGAAGCCGGGAGATAAAAACTCATTCAGGAATTAGGTCAATCACCACAATTTCCGGCCGGTTGAAGATGCGGGGGGCTCTTGTAGATTCACGCGAGAGACCTCTGCTGACCAGCATTTTTGTTCCGTTGCTCGTATAAATGCCGCTGGTATATTTGGGGAAGAGTCCCTGGTTCGGCGCGATCAGGCTGATCGAGGTGAAGGGGAGGCGCCATTGCCCGCCGTGGGCATGGCCGGAGAGTATCAGGTCGCAGGGATATGCCGATTCCTGCTCAAAGCGTTCCGGCCGGTGCGAGAGCAGAATCGTGTATAACTCTTCGTCAATCCCGGCAAAGGCGTTTTCCAGCTGCTTGGCGAAATTATTTGCCCCGGCGCTTGGGTCGCCGACCCCGCAGATATTGATGAGCTGCCCCCTGACCTCGACGATTTGGCACTCGCCTTCCAGCACGCAAACACCGTAATCGCGAAAGAAGTCTTTGATGGCGTCAATCTCGCCGCTCCAGATCTCATGGTTGCCGGTCACATAGAAACATGGGTATTTGTTCGCTATGCCCGCCAGAAGCAGCAGCGTCCCCCCATGCGGCATATCGTCGTCGGCGATGTCGCCGCACATCAGAATCAGGTCGGGGTTCTGCGCGTTGATTTTCGCCAGCAAAATCTCCTGGTTTTTGCCGTAAAGGCAGCTATGCAGATCGGCCAGGAGCACGATGCGCAACGGTTCGCCCAATTTTTCGGTTTTGA
>WRDJ01000018.1 GCA_009783495.1 Clostridiales bacterium
AGCTCGGTCAAAAGCAGCAGGCCGATGATCACCAAAGCAAGGAGGATTATATAACCGCCCACGATGCCGATGATCGAACGCAGGAGAAAGGCCAGGCTCGCGCCTAAAACGCCGCCGCCCGCACCCGCCAGCGCCTCGGGCAGATAATCCCCGCTGTGCGGAAGGTGGATGTGTAAAAGCCCCAAAGAAGCGAAAAAGAGAAAAATCAGCCCGACAAAGCGGCTGCTGGAGATGCCGCGATAGCGGTCGGCGAAAACCATCGCGCCGCAAACCAGCAGGAAAAGCGGCACGCCAAAGGAGGCCTTGCCAGCCAGCAGCTTCATTATCCCGGCTAATTTGACGCCGATCACGCCCACGGCGTTGCTGGCGTCCCCATAGATAGAAAAAATCAGGCAGGCCAAAAGCAGGCCTCCCACGGCGATGATGGATATACCGGCAATTTCCCGGTCTTTGGCCTCTTTGAGATTCTTTTTGCTTCTTTTGGGCAAGAAAAAACACCTCCGGTTGCGCATAGAAATACGGAAGGGCTTATCGGGCTTATTTAAATGCAATTCGCTGTTAAAACGGCAAATCCTCCAAAAAGATGTCCACAATTTCTATTTTATTACGAGCGCCCAGACGATGGTAAAGGCGGCAAAAGCCCAACAATAATAAGAGAAGAAGCGCAGGCTCTTTTTCTCCAGCAGGCGCAGGAAGAAAAGGATGGCGCAAATCCCAGCGAAAGCGGCGGCGGCCATGCCGGCAAAATAATATGGCTGCAAGGTCAGGCCGCCCGTTTCCTTGATGACGTCGAAGCTTTGTTTTCCGGCGGCGCCCAAAATGGCGATGATGGAAAGGAGGAAGGAAAACCTGGCGGCGGCTTTCCTCGTCATGCCGCAGGCCAGGGCGGCGAAAATGGTGGCGCCGGAACGCGAAACACCGGGCAAAATGGCCACGGCCTGAAAAAGCCCCACCACGAGCGCTTCAAATTTACTCAAGTCTTTCATCTTGCGGCGGCCCTGGAAATTGTCGGAAAAAAAGAGCAGCAGACCGGTGAAGATCAGGGCGAGGGCGATCGGGATGACGCTGGAAAAGACCTTGGTGACAAAATCACCCAGAAAGAGCCCGGCGAAAACCACCGGCACGGTGGCTATGATCAGCAGAAGCATTTCCTTGGAAAAGGGGCGGCGCAGAATCGCCACAATATCCTTGAAAAAGACCACTATCACGGCGAAAAGCGTGCCCAGGTGCAGGAACACGTCAAAGGTGAGCATGACCTCTTCCATGCCGAAGAAGGAGCGGAAGATGACGAGATGCCCCGAACTGGAAATGGGCAGAAACTCGGCCAGGCCCTGCAAAAGACCCAGAAGAATGGCTTGGATGACATTCATGTTTTCCTCCGTGCAAAATGGTTTTATATTTTCTTATGTGCGAATCAGGAGAATTATGCCGATGGGGTTCGCGCCGTTATTTGATATGCGCCGGCATATTGACTGCCGCGCCCAAGCCGGGCAGCTTGCCTTTTTCCACCGTCCAGCCGCCTTCCGCCGTAATTCGTCTGCCCAAGGCGACGTCGCTCAAGATGGCCGCCGCGCTCAAATCCTCGCCGTCAACATTATCCGCGCCTTTATCAAGTGTTTTCGCCGCGCCGTTTTCCATCACCGTCATGCCGGAAAAGGCGATGTTATTGGAGAGGATGCCGCTGACATTGATTCCGGCCACACGCCCAATCTCTGAAGCGCCTGTTACGCTTGGATTGAGGGCCGCTCACGCTGCTTCTTCCCTCACCGAATATGCCAATACTTCCAACCACACCACCGACAGCAACCCCACCGCTCACCCGCAGCCATATTATATCATAGAATTGAATGAGAATACACCCTGAAATTTTTTCCGGCTTATATATTTATAGGTTTGTATATTAGTGTTGTTTTTTGAAATATATTTGCTATAATGGGTTGGAAACGCTTTGCAACTGAAATCCGCCCGGAAGAAGGTGTTGCCATGATCGAAGAGATTCTGGAATTGATGAACGAGAACCCGGTCAACCCGACCAAGCTGCACGAGTTGATCGAAAAGATGAACACGGTGGACGTCGCCGACGCTTTCGAGCTCCTCAGCCGCGAGAAAACCATACAAATCTTCCGCCTCCTGCCTAAAAACCTGGCAGCCGAGGTTTTTTCCTATATCGTTCCCGAGAAACAGCAGATCATCGTGGAGGCCCTGACGGACAGCGAAGTGAGCAAGATCATCAACGAACTCTTCGTGGACGACGCGGTTGATTTCATCGAGGAAATGCCGGCCAACGTGGTCAAGCGCGTATTGAAGAACCTCGGCGAGGACAAACGCCGTCTCATAAACCAAATCCTGCAATATCCGGAGGATTCAGCGGGCAGCATCATGGCCACCGAATATGTGGATCTGCGCGAGGATGCCACGGTCAGGGAGGCTTTCGACGTCATCCGGGCCACCGGCCCCAACAAAGAAACGATCTATACCTGTTATGTAATCCGCCGCGACCGCCTGCTGGTGGGCGTGCTTTCCGCCAGGGCCCTCATGCTGGCCAAGCCGCATGATATAGTCGGCGACATCATGGACACCAACCTGGTTTTCGCGCACACCACCGACGACCGGGAGATGATCGCCGACCTCTTCAAAAGATATGCCCTGCTCTCCCTGCCGGTGGTGGATAAGGAGCAGCGGCTGGTGGGCATCGTCACGGTGGACGACATCGTGCAGGTCATCGAGGAAGAAAACACCGAGGACTTTGAAAGGATGGCCGCCCTCAGCCCCTCCGAAGAGCCCTATCTGAAAACAACGGTGGCGCGGGTGGCCAGAAACCGCATCCCCTGGCTTTTGGTGCTGATGCTCTCCGCTACGATCACCGGCAGCATCATTTCCCACTTCGAGGATTCCATCGCCGCCATGACGGCGCTGGTCGCCTTCATCCCCATGCTTATGGGCACCGGGGGCAACGCCGGTTCGCAATCCTCCACCACCATCATCCGTGGCATGGCGCTGGGAGAAATCCAGATCAGGGATGTTATCCGTGTGGTCTGGCGCGAGGTGCGCGTCGGGGTGATCTGCGGCGCCTCCTTGGGCCTGGTCAATTTCGCCCGCATATTCATTATGAGCAACCCCAAGGACACGGATGCGCTGCTGACTTCGCTCACGGTGACGCTGAGCCTGATCGTGACCGTGATTTTGGCGAAAACCGTCGGCTGCGTCCTGCCCATCACGGCGAAAAAGCTCAAGATTGACCCGGCCATCATGGCGGCCCCGCTGATTACCACCATCGTTGACGCCACTTCCCTGATCGTCTATTTTTCTATCGCCAAAATGATCATGCAGATATGAGTTATGGGGCCTGCCGCCTGCTGAGTCTCAAGACCCGCCGAATGATCCAGCAGCCCCGCTTTCTCTTGACCGGCCCGTAAACGGGCGTTGCCTTTACCTTTACCTTTACCTTTACCTTTACCTTTACCTTTACCTTTACCTTTACCTTGCGCCTTCGCCTGTTCTTAGTGCGGCTGTCATCCAGCCCTATTCTATAACAAGGAGGCGCTTTTTTCTATCCATAGCCATACGCCTCTTGAACCACCAGTAGAGCCGGCGGTTTTCAGAAATTAAAAACCCGCCTATCGGGCGGGTTTTTAATTTCTGAACTGTGTTCGGCGCATCGTTTCGCGCCTATTCACCCTCCTCTGCGGCGGCCTCGGCCAATTCGGCCCAGGGCGGCAACTGCGCCAGGGAATTCAGCCCGAAAAAAGACAGAAACTCGCCCGTCGTGCCGTATAGGATGGGCCGACCCGCGCCTTCCCTGCGCCCTACCTCGCGGATGAGGCTCTTTTCCAGCAGGGTCGCCACCACGCCGTCCACATTCACCTGACGGATGGTCTCAATTTCCTGGCGCGTGATGGGCTGGCGATAGGCGATGATGGCCAATGTCTCCAGACTGGCCTTGGAGATTTGCTGCAAACGCGGCCGGCAAAGCCTTTCTATGTATTCCGCGTATTGCGGCGCGCTGGAAAACTGCCAGCCCCCGGCAATGCGGCGCAAGACCACGCCCCGCCCGCGGTAATCCTGCTCGAGCTCGCGCAGAAGCGGCTCCGCCCGCGCTTTCTCGCAACCGGAAAGTTTGGCCAGCTTGTCCGGCGTCAGCGGCTCGCCGGACACGAAAAGCAGGCATTCCAGGATACGCTTCAATTCGGCCTCGTTATGGTTTTCGTCCGGCAAGAGATCGCCCCTTTCATAGTAACGACAGCTTATTATAAATAATCTCCTTTGAAATACTGTTGATTTTCCAATATATACCGGCCCATGATTTTACCAAATTCATGATCTTTTAACGGATAAACTTCGGAAAATTCTCCCTCTAATCCCTTCCAAAGCTCTTTGTCTAATAAATCTCCCCAATCGTCGGTCCCTGTATCGAGTGAGTCTATGTAGGCTTTATTTGTTTCGTAAATTTTGTTGGCTTCTTTTAAAACCTTACTTATGGCAATTAAGCCCAATTCATCCAATCCCTCTGCCGCAATATAGGCAAGCCTCTTCAAATCCGCATCGGTATAAACTTGCTCGAAATCCTCCATGTAAATCCGGTCGAGCACCATTTGCATTGACAGCACGTATTGTATCGGCAAAGGCTTTTTTAGAATATCCTCGAACCCGGACGCCTTGTTTTCAAAAAACCAATTAACAAAATATATATAGCGGTCTTCGTCAAGAACTTCGTGGATTTTATCCGCTTCAATTAAGGCAAAATATTTCTTTTGCCGTTTATCCAATTCTTTAAACATCTTATCCATGGCGCGACTTGCTTTCAAGTCTTTCAGTGAAAAACCCATGCATTTCTCTCCCTTTCATATCGGCCCGCTTCCCTGCGAGCCTGCGGCGGTTTCATAATTCTCCAAGCACCAGGCGTAGAGATATATCTCCCCGAAGGCTTCGCCTTGCTCAACCCGCACCACCGCCCGGTGCATCAGTTCCAGCAAGGCCAGAAAAGTGACTACCACGGCGGCGCGGCTGCTGCTTTTTGAAAAAATTTCCTCAAAGACCAGGCCTTCCGGCTTTTGTGAAAGCAAGGAGAAGATTTCCCGCATTTTTTCGTCCACCGTCAACTCTTCGCGCACAATCTCCATGACCGGCGGCAGGCCGGCGGCGCGCGCCAGAACCGACTGAAAAGCCGCGGTGAGGTCGGCGAGCGTCTTACCGTCCAGCGGGTTTTGCCGGGAAAGCAGCTGCAGATAGAGGCTTTCGTCAATCGGGCGGTCGAAATATTTGCTCTCCGCTTTGCCGCTCTCGAAAAGAAAAACGGCCGCTTTTTTAAAGCGCATATATTCAAGCAAGTCGTGTACCAGCTCTTCCCTCTCGTCCACGAGTTCTTCCGCCTCTTCGTTTTGTGTTTTGGGACGCGGCACCAGCATGCGGGACTTGATGGCCAAAAGGTGCGCCGCCATGAGCAGAAAGCCGCTGGCGACCTCAAGATCCAGCTCTTCCATGGCGCGCAAATATTCCAGATACTGTCTGGTGATTTCGGCGATGGGGATGTCGTAAATATCCACCTGATTCTTCTCAATCAGATGCAGCAAAAGGTCGAAGGGGCCTTCAAAAACCGGCAAACGAAGCTGATAGCTCATAGCTTCATCGCGTCCCGGATCAGCCGCATATTGGCGGAGGCGCAGGCCGCGGCCCGGGCATCCCCCTCGGCCAGAATGTCGTCAATAGCGGCAGGTGCGGCTTCCAAAGCGGCGCGTTTTTGCAAAATGGGCGCAAGAAAGGCATTCATCTTCTCGGCCAGGCGCTTTTTGCAGGCCACGCAGCCGATCGTCCCCCCGGAGCAACCGGCGAAGACCTCGTCTTTTTCCTCTTGATTATAGAAGGTGTGATAGGTATAAACCGTGCAGATTTCCGGGTGACCCAGGTCGGTTTTGCGGATGCGCGCCGGGTCGGTGATCATCTGCGAAACTTTCTCCCGCACTTCTTCAGGGCGGGCGGAAAGGGAAATAAAGTTCTGATAGCTTTTGCTCATTTTGCGGTTATCCGTGCCGGGCAGCAGCTTGATCTTGGCCAGCAGCGATTGCGGCTCCGGCAGGACGTCGGTTTGATAGAGATTGTTGAAGCGCCGGGCTATTTCGCGGCACAATTCAAGGTGGGGCAGCTGGTCTTCGCCCACCGGCACCGCCGCCGCCCGGTAAATGAGGATATCCGCCGCCTGCAAAAGCGGATATCCCAAAAAGCCGTAGGTGGCGATGTCCTTGCCTTCCCCGCTCAACTGCTTGATTTGGTCTTTATAGGTGGGCACGCGCTCCAGCCAGGAAACGTTGATTATCATGGAAAGAAGGAGATGCAGCTCGGCGTGCTCCCGGACGTGGGATTGCACGAAAATGGCGCTCTTTTGCGGGTCGAGTCCGGCGGAAAGCCAGTCAATGGCGATTTGCCGGATATTCTCCCGGATGTCCTTGGGGTCGTCATAGGCGGTGGTCAGGGCATGCCAATCCGCCACGCAATGGAAGCAGTTATAGGCGTCCTGCAGGGAGGCCCATTCCTCCAAAACGCTCAAATGGCCCAGATGCAGCCGACCGGTGGGGCGCATCCCGCTCAACAGATTAGGTTTTTTTTGCATAGACCCTCCTTAGAATCAAAAGACTATCCATTTGGCGAAATTCTCAAAAGCGCTCATCACAATCTTCACCGCAGGGGAAATGATCATTCCGAACAAGCCTGTGAAGATCAGGATGATCAAAATGAGGAAGCCGTAACGCTCGTACTGGTAATATTGTTCGGCCCAACGCCAGGGCAGGAAAGAGACCATGACCTTGGAGCCGTCCAGCGGCGGAATGGGAAGCAGGTTGAAAACTGCCAGAATGATGTTGATATGGCATAGATATCCGAGAAAGGTGACAAAACCGCCAAGCGTGTTCTGCGCGAAACCGGACCAGCCCGCGCCGTAAAGAAATTTGATCTTAACCATGATGGCCCACAAAAAGACGGAAACAAGGGCAAAAAGCAGGTTTGACACCGGGCCGGCCAAAGAGACCAGCATAATGGCCTTGCGCTTGTCGCGCATACGAAAATAAAGCGGGTTGAACGGCACCGCCTTGGCCCAGCCGAAATGGAAGAAAAGGAGCATGACCGCGCCGATGGGGTCGAGATGTTTTATGGGGTTTAGGGTGAGCCGCCCCATTCTCTGCGCGGTGGGGTCGCCCAGCCAGAAGGCTGATTGCGCATGAGAAAACTCATGGAAGGTCAGGGCCAGAATGACCGCCGACGCCCACATCAGTAAATCATATAAATCAAAATTACTGAATATATTAGCCATTTTTCCTCCCGCAACCGATAATATTTTAATATTTGTTTATTATAACAAAAGGCGCGGGCAAAGCCAAGCAAAAGTTTTGGTGGTGCAAAATGCGGCGAAAACCCGCCCGGGATTGTCTTTCTTCGCTCGCCACGCTCCCTCAGAGTGGTTGTTTTTGAGCGGCGCGCCGCAAAAAACCTCCCTTAGCCGCGGAAAGTGGTTTTCCGAAGCTTCAGAGAGGTTTTTGCGGGGTATGTGAAATTTAATAGTATTATCAGGCCAGCTTGTCCCCTATCCTCAATTTGTCAGAAACCATGGCGATGAACTCGGAATTTGTGGGTTTGCCCCTTTCGATATTGATGGTGTATCCGAAGTATTTGTTCATCATATCCACGTTGCCGCGATCCCAGGCCAGCTCAATGGCGTGACGGATGGCCCGCTCCACGCGGCTGGCCGTGGTATTGTGCTTATCCGCGATCATGGGATAAAGCTCCTTGGTCACCGCGCCCATCAGATTAGCTTCCTCCGTGACCATGATGATGGCGTCGCGCAGATATTGATAACCCTTGACATGCGCCGGAACGCCCATTTGATGGATGATCCTCGTCACTTCCAGATCCATGTTCTTGCTTCTCACTCCGACAGAAACGGGCATGATATATGAGGGAGTGTCGCCGATTAGCTGACGGATGCGCATATCCAGCACCGGCAAGTCAAACGGCTTGAGTATGTAATATATGGCGCCCAGCTCCACCGCCTTTTGCGTAAGCGTTTCCTGACCGAAAGCCGTCATGACGATGATTTGCGGGCGCTTCGTCAAGTGCAGGCCGTTGACGCGCTCCAAAACCCCCAGCCCGTCCAAATGAGGCATCACAAGATCCAAAATGACCACATCAGGAAGATATTTTTCTATCAT
>WRDJ01000019.1 GCA_009783495.1 Clostridiales bacterium
GCGCAGGCCCGCCGGGAAGATCTCGCCCAGCCCGGAGGTGATGACGGTCTGTCCGGCTTCCAGCAAGGTGTCGCCGGGGATGTGGATCATTTGCAGGGCGGGCAGACTGCCTGCCATCCCTTCCACCGTGCCGAAAGTGCGGTTGGCCTGCACCATGGCCGCCGCCGCGCATTCCGGGTCGGTGAGCAGAAGCACCTGCGAGCTATACCCGCTGACGGAAACGATACGCCCCACCAAACCGTCGGCGTTGATCACCGCCATGCCCTTGGCGAAGCCCATGTTCGTCCCGCCGCTGATGGTGACGGTATTATACCACCCGCTACTGTCCCGGCCGATGACCTTGGCGGCCACGGGCTGCCACTCGGCCATTTCCTCGGCCATGCTCAAGAGCCGGCGCAACCGCACGTTCTCCAGATATGCCTCATAAAGCGCGTCATGCTCGCTGCGCAGATCCATGATCTCCTGCTTCAACGCCTCGTTTTCTTGACGCACCTCGTCTATGCTCTTAAAGCGGAGGGAAGCCTTTTTTGATACCTGGGTCAGCCCGTTCTGCAGCGGGGCCATGACATCCTGCGTCCCTTTTTCTAAAAAAGAAAGGCTCGCCCGATCCGGCGAGGTGCAGCGCGCCAAAAGAATCACGCAGATGACGGCCATCACGCCTATGAAGATTTTCCCTTTGGCGCTTAATCTGCGCAATTATCTCACACCCTTAAAAAACCTTAACCCGCCAGCCTCAGCGCCTCAAATGCTTGAAAGAATTGCGGCGCAAAACGTCAATATTATCCAAAAAGCGGCCCGTGCCCAAAACCACGGCGGAAAGCGGATCCTCGGCCAGGATGGCCGTGATGCCGGTCTCCTCGGAAACCAGCCGCGCCAAACCGTGCAGCAACGCGCCGCCCCCGGCCAGCACGATGCCGCGGTCAATGATGTCGGCGGCCAGCTCCGGCGGCGATTTCTCAAGACAGGTCTTGATGGCCTCGATGATGCTGTTCACCGGCTCGGCAAGAGCGATGTTCATCTCCTTGGCTGTGACGATTACGGTGCGCGGCAGCCCGGAAACGGTATCCCTCCCCCGCACCTCCACGGCCTGATAACGATATTCCTCATCAAGAAAGGCATTGCCGATCTCGATCTTTATGGCCTCGGCCGTGCGGTCGCCGATGATCAGGTTATATGTCCTTTTGACATGGGCGACAATGGTGGAATCCATGGCGTCGCCGGCCACCCGCACCGAACGCACCGCCACGATGCCGCCCAGAGAGATGATAGCCACCTCGGTGGTGCCCCCGCCGATATCCACGATCATGCTGCCCATCGGTTCGGAAACGGGAAGCCCGGCGCCGCAGGCCGCCGCCATTGGTTCCTCCACCAGATGGGCCTCGTTGGCCCCGGCGGAAACCGCCGCCTCGCGTACCGCCTTTTCCTCAACGGCGGTGATGCCGGAGGGCATGCAGATCACCACCTTGGTGCGAGAGAAGAGGCCGCGCCTGCGCAAAGCCTTGTTGATGAAAAACCGCAGCATGGTCTGGGTATAATCGAAATCCGCGATCACTCCGTCTTTGATAGGGCGGATGGCCACTATATTCCCCGGCGTGCGGCCGATCATCAGCTTGGCGTCAGCGCCCACGGCCAGCACTTCCCCTGAAGACTTGTCTGCCGCCACCACGGAAGGCTCGTTGAGCACGATGCCTCTCCCCTTGACATAAACCAAGGTGTTGGCCGTTCCCAAATCTATGCCGACATAACGATCAAAAAACATATCCTTCACTCCCTCCGTAAACCGCATTTTGTCTGCTTTAAGATGGGTTTCACCCATCATAACTATTATAAGACAAAAATATCCCTTTTAGCAACATAATCCTGCAATTTACGCAAAAAAATTCCCTAAAAAATCTCCGCGCCAAACTCCCGCAGCAGCCGGGCCAAAAGACGCGGGCAAAGGCCCACCACCGTGCCGTAATCCCCCTCGATCCGTTCCACCAGAAGCGCCCCCAGCCCCTGAATGCCATAAGCCCCCGCCTTGTCGAGGGGTTCGCCCGTCGCCACATAAGCGCGCAGCAATTCCTCCGGCAAAGTGGCGAAAAAGACCGCGGTCTGGCTGTGGCCGGCCGCCTCCCGGCCTGTTTGCGCGTCAATCACGGCCGCGGCGCTGATGACGTCGTGTCGCCCGCCGGAAAGAAAGCGCAGCATGGAGAGAGCCTCTTCCTCATCCCGCGGCTTGCCCAAAATCCGCCCTTCCTTGACCACCACGGTGTCTGCCCCGATCACCAAAGCCGCTTCCCGCGTACGCCCCGCCACCTCCCCGGCCTTGCGCAAAGCATTTTCCGTCACCAAAAGCGCGGGCGGCAGGCCCTCCTTTATTTCCGACGCGCCGGAGGGCCGAACCTCGGTAATCAGTCCCAGCTGCGCCATCACGGCCTGACGGCGCGGGGAGGCGCTGGCCAAGATCAGCTTTTTTCCTGTCAAATCGCTCATAAATCCTCCCGCTTCTTCAGCAAAAATTCCCGAACCGGCGCCACCAGGTAAAATGAGCCAGTAACCAGAAGCATTTCATCCTCCCGCAGCACAGCCAGAGCCTTGGCGCAAGCTGTTTCGATATTTTCTTCCCATTGGCATGGCACCCCGTGCTTGTGGCAAAGCCCCAGCAATTCTTGGCCGGAAGAGGCTCGCTCGCTTATGGGCTGGCTGATAAAGGCATATTCCAGATGGGGCAGCAAGGGGGCGGCGGCCGTGCCCGGCTCCTTGTCGGAGAGCATGCCCAAAACCGCCACCACTTTTTTGTCCGGCCAATGACGTTCCAGGGCCTTGGCCAGCGCCTCCATGCTCAGCCGGTTATGCGCGCCGTCCAGCACAACAAGGGGGCGGCGGGAAAACACCTCCAGCCGCGCCGGCCAGAGGGCTTGCGCCAGGCCCTGCCTGATCTCTCGCTCCGCAAGCCCCAAATGTCGGGCGGCAGCCACGGCGAGCGCGGCGTTGTCTATCTGATGCTCGCCCAAAAGCGGGATGAACAACCTTTCCAAACGCGCGTCGGGAGCGACGAAGTCGAAGTATTGCCCCTCGCCGGAAAACTCCGCCTTCTCCGCGCCGAAATCCCGCGGATATACGCACAGCTTCGCCTTTTGCAGGACGGCTTCCTTCTCTATCACCTCCAGCGCCTCTCCCCCTGCAGAAGCGAAAACCATAGCGCCCGGCTTGATGATGCCGGCCTTGGCGGAAGCGATGGCCTCGATGGTATGCCCCAGATAATCCATATGATCCATGCCGATGGGGGTTATGAGGGCGGTTTTGGCGGCAATGACGTTGGTGGAATCGGTGCGCCCGCCCAAGCCCACCTCCACCACCGCCTTTTCCAGCTTCTTGGCGGCGAAAAAGAGCAGCGCCAGCACGGTGGTGATCTCAAATTCGGTGGGCGGCTCGAAGCCTTCCTCACCCATGGCCAGCACATGGGGCCTGACTAAGGTCATCAACTCCGCCACCTCTTGCGGTTTTATCAACCCTTTGCCGGTGCGGATGCGCTCGCAATAGGAATGCAGGTGCGGGGAGGAAAAAAACCCGGCCGTATGCCCTGCGGCACAGAGCATGGCAAAAAGCAGGGCGCTCACCGAACCCTTGCCTTTGGTGCCGCTGATATGGATGAACTCGGTTTTCCCCGGCGCGTAATCCAGCCGCCGCAGCAGTTCTTTGATGCGCGTAAGGCCCAGCCCGATGCCGAATTTGCCGCTCTCGCGCAGGAAATTCATGCTCTCTTCAAAATCCATCTTAACGCCTACTTTTTTATATACTCGAAATCGGCAAATTTTTCCGCGCAAAATTCGCGCAGCATGCGCAGGTCGTCGCCGTAATCGCTTTTGCTCTCGTCCTTATCATATGCCAACATTTCCAGGACGGAAATCTCAAAGCCGCTTTCCCCGTGCCTTTTCCAATCCTCCTGAAGGTTTTTGTTCGCGGAATGGCGCCCGGCCCGCAACTGAAAAGAAATACCGTTGACCTCCGCCTTGATATTTTGCCCAAACCCCAGATAGACCTTGCCTGTGGGGAGGCACTTATACGCGAATACGCCCATTTCCGGTTTCATCTGCCTGTATTTTTCTTTTAATTCCTTCTTGTTGTTCGCTTTGTCCATAAGCGCCCTCCTTCGCCGCCACTTAATATATATCCTTTTTGAGGGGTTGCCGCTGAAAGCGGCAACCCCTCAAAATTCTCATCCTCCCCAGGAAGGGGCCGGGGGATGGGGCAAAACAGAAGCCGACCGGGCCACCCTTGTTCCCGCCCCTATCTTTTCAGCATCTGCAACCGCTCGCTCAAAGACTTTTGCTTGGCGGCATATTCCGGGAGCTTGGCGCGCTCTTTTTCCACCACTTCGGGCGGCGCCTTGGCCAGAAAGCCCTCATTGTTCAGTTTGCCCGCCAACCTCTGCAATTCGGCATCGCAGACTGCCAGCTCCTTTTCCAGCCGCGCCGTCTCTTTTTCGATGTCTATGAGCCCTTTCAAGGGCACATAAATATCCACGCCGCGCACATGGGCCGCCCCGGCCTGCGCGGGCGGTTCTCCCTGCGCCGCCAAGCTCAGAGAGGAAGCCTGCGCCAGCAGCGTGATATAGCTTCCGCACTCTTGAATTATTGCGGCGGCTTCCGCACGGGCAAAGAGAACCAGCTCCACCTTTTTGCCCAGCGGCACGCCCAGCCACATGCGGATATTGCGCACCGCGCGCACGATCTCCATCACCAGCTGCATCCCGGCTTCCTCTGCGGCATATTGCTGCGGCCCGGCCTGCGGGTAAGCCGCGAGCATGATAGAAGCTTCGACGCCCGGCAAATGCCGCCATAATTCCTCGGTGACAAAGGGGATGAAGGGGTGCAGCAGGCGCAGGCTTTGGCTCAGAACCTCGGCCAGCATAAATTGCGCGGCATGCCGTTCCTGCGGCGCGCCCTGATAAAGCCGCGGTTTGGCCAGTTCCACATACCAATCGCAAAACTCGTCCCATAAAAAGTCATAAAGGGCGCGGGCGGCCTCGCCCAGCTCATATCTCTCAAGGTTGCTGTTGCATAGACCGGCGGCGCGGTTTAAGCGCGCCAAAATCCACTTATCCGCCAAGGTCAAGGCGGGTTCCTGCGCCCCCGGCTGATAATCCCCCAGGTTCATATAGGCGAAGCGGCAGGCGTTCCACAGCTTGTTGATGAAGTTGCGGGCGGCTTCCACGCGCTCCTCGGCAAAGCGCAGGTCGTTGCCGGGGGTATTGCCGGTGACCAGCATGAAGCGCAGGGCGTCGGCGCCGTATTTTTCGATGACATCAATGGGATCAACGCCGTTATTGGCGGATTTGGACATTTTCCTCCCCTGGGCATCCAGCATCAGCCCATGGATGAACACGTCGGCGAAAGGCTTTTCCCGCATGAACTCCAGGCCGGAAAAGATCATCCTCGCCACCCAGAAAAAGATGATGTCGCGCGCCGTCACCAGCACGTCGGTGGGATAGAACCTCTTTAAATCCTCCGTCTCTTCAGGCCAGCCCAAGGTTGAAAAAGGCCACAAAGCGGAAGAAAACCAGGTGTCGAGCACGTCCGGGTCTTGCTCCAACGTGCGGGACGCGCAGCGCGGGCAGGCTTCCGGCTCGTTTTTTTGACAGATGACCTCGCCGCAATCCCCGCAATACCAGACGGGGATGCGGTGGCCCCACCAAAGCTGGCGGGAAATGCACCAGTCGCGGATATTCTCCATCCAGCCAAGATAGATCTTGCTGAAGCGATCCGGCACGAAACGGATATCACCGCTTTTCACCGCCTTGATGGCCGGCTGCGCAAGGGGCTTCATCCTCACGAACCACTGCGGCGAAACCAACGGTTCCACCGTGGTGGAGCAGCGATAGCATTCGCCCACGGCATGGCTTATCCCCTCGATGTGATCAAGAAGGCCCAGCGCGGCGAATTCCTCCACCAGCTTGGCGCGGCATTCCAGGCTGTCCATCCCGGCATATTTCCCGGCCTCTTCGGTCATTTTGCCGTCGCGCCCGATCACGGTGATGCGCGGCAGGTCGTGCCGCAGCCCCATCTCATAATCGTTGGGGTCGTGGGCCGGGGTGACTTTGACCGCCCCGGTGCCATATTCCGGGCTGACATATTCATCGGCCAGCAAAGGTATCCGCCGGTTCATCACGGGCAGGAGCAGCTCTTTGCCCAGAAGGTGACGGTATCTTTCGTCCTCGGGATGCACCGCCACGCCCGTGTCGCCCAGAAGCGTTTCCGGGCGGGAGGTGGCCACGGTGACAAACCCGGAACCGTCGGCGAAGGGATAGCGCAGATACCACAGATGCCCCGCCCTTTCCTCATGCTCAACCTCAATATCGGAAATGGTGGTCTGGCATTTGCTGCACCAATTCACGATATAGCTGCCGCGATAGATCAGCCCCTTGTTATATAGCTCGACAAAGACCTGCCTGACCGCCTCGGAACAGCCCTCGTCCAAGGTGAAGCGTTCTTTGTCCCAATCGCAGGAGCAGCCCAAGGTGCGCAGCTGCTTGGTGATGCGCCCGTGATAGCGTTCCTTCCATTCCCAGGTCTTGGCCAGAAAAGCCTCGCGCCCCAGATCATATTTACTCAAGCCGTCCTTGGCGATATGTTCCTCCACCCTGGCTTGGGTGGCGATACCGGCATGGTCGGTGCCGGGCAGCCAAAGGACGCGCCGCCCCTGCATACGCCGCCAGCGCGAGAGAATGTCCTGGATGGCGTTGTTCAGGGCGTGGCCCATGTGTAGCTGCCCCGTGACGTTGGGCGGGGGCATGACGATGCAGAAGGGCTCGCCTTCTTTATTGTTTTCGCTGCTGAAACAGCCGCTTTCCTCCCAATAGCGATACCATTTCGCTTCCGTTTGCGCCGGTTGATAGACGCTCTCAAGTTTGTTTTTTTCTTGCGAATTGTTTTTCATGTTTTATCCATTCCTTCTTTCTTTGCGGCGTCAGTGGGGTTATATATAGTAGGTTGGGGTTGGTTTTAAGTAATCTAAATGCCATATATAATAAATATGATATCAATTACTATGATTGATAAAAACATAAATAATATTACCACATAACTTGTTCTAATTTCAAAGAACCTGCCGAATTTCAAATTTCTTAATTTGATTCTTTGGTAGTTAGGTTTTAGTTTCTCTATCAGCATTTTATATGTACTTGTACTTGCTTCAAGTCTCTTTCCATAACCTAATGCAAGGTATAAAAAGACTACAGACATAATTAACCCCAATACACGGAATAACAACACAGGAAATGGAGGTAAGTTTATGCTTAAAAAATCGGAAATATTTGGAAGTAGCATAACTATTATTGAAGCATAAAAAAATTTGAATACTTGCGACCAAAGCAAATTGTCCCGATGAATAAACTCGTTCAAATAAACATCAAGTAGTGCAATCAAGTCTTGGTTCTCCAAATTTTGGGTACTTACACTTTGCTTTGACAAATTTATCCCTCCCGTCCATTATTTTAATTTCCCTAAATCATCCTCGCTTGTCCCATCATCCCATGCCTCAACGGCGCGAAACATTGTGGGTTGGCGGTGATTTTCTTGTTCTTGCGACCTTGATTATTCTCTTAATACAAAATATGCAAAAAGAGATAAGCGCTATAATAAGTATCCCCAATGCAATTACGGCAATTGTGCCCAAGCCTCCGGAGACGCAAAACACGGCCAGCAAAGCCGCAATAAAGCCCGCGATCAAACATAATAAGGCAAGAATGAGTATCCTCAGCCAACGCGGTAATCCGGATTTCGGCGAAGAGACGTCAGAAACCCCTTCAGAAACTCCTGTTACGAATAATTCTGCAAAGAACCCGGCAATTACTTCAATAATTACTTCCATAGCCCCACCTCCTGTTATATCAGTTTTTCAGCATCTCAGCTCGCCCCATTATCCTCTCCGCCAGTTGATAAGGGTCAACTCTCCCCGCCTCCAATTCAAGCAGTTCTCCGGCCAGCTCACGGTTTTGCAGCAAAACCTCAACTTTGCCCGCGATCCTGCGGCGTAAAATCTCCGCCAGCTCGGTTCTCCGCCGCAGACGGCGTTTGTTCTCTCTTTCCCCGGAATCCTGCAGATAAGCGAAATGCGCGTCAAGCGCCCGCCGCAATTCGGCGACGCCGGTTCCCCGCAGGCAGCTGATGCCCA
>WRDJ01000020.1 GCA_009783495.1 Clostridiales bacterium
GTCAGCGCCAACCCCACCGGCGAGCTGCATATGGGCAATGCGCGCGGGGCCGCACTGGGCGACACTTTGGCTTCGTTGCTTGCGCTGGCCGGGTATGAGGTGCAAAGGGAATTTTATATCAACGACGCCGGCAACCAGATCGAACGCTTCGCCTCTTCATTAGAGGCGCGCTATCTGCAGATTCTGGGGCAGGATGTGGGCTTCCCGGAGGACGGCTATCACGGTGAGGACATCACCCGCACCATGCAAGGGCTTTATGAAGAAGCCGGGGATAAATACGCCGATATGGAGCCCTCCCTGCGCCGGGAGTTTCTCACAACCTATGCGCTGGATAAGAAGATCGGCGGCATCCGCGAAACTTTGGCGGCCTTCGGCGTGAGATATGACGTTTGGTTCAGCGAGCAAAGCCTGCACGACAGCGGCGCCATCGTGAAAACGCTGGAAAAGCTCAACCAAGCGGGCTGGCTTTATGAGAAGGAGGGGGCAACCTGGCTGGCCTGCACGCGCTTCGGCGAGGAAAAGGACGAGGTGCTGATCCGCGCCAACGGCATCCCCACTTATTTCGCGGCCGACATCGCTTATCACGACAACAAGTTTCAGCGCGGCTTCGGCAAAGTCATAAACATCTGGGGCGCCGACCATCACGGTCACGTGGCCAGGATGAAAGGGGCGATGCAGTGCCTGGGCTATGACAAAGAGCGGCTGGAGGTCATCCTCATGCAGTTGGTGCGCCTGATGAGCGGCGGAGAGATTTTGCGCATGTCCAAGCGCACAGGCACCTATGTCACCCTGGCGGAACTGATGGAGGAGGTCGGCACGGACGCCGCGCGTTTCTTTTTCGTCATGCGCTCCGCCGACAGCCAGATGGATTTCGACATGGATTTGGCGCGCAAACAGTCGGCGGATAACCCTGTTTTCTATGTGCAATATGCCCATGCCCGCATTTGCTCCATCCTGGCCGCCGCACAGAAAGAGGGACTTTTCCCCCTGCCTGAAACGGCGGATTTCGCCCTGCTGCGGCATGAGAGCGAATTGGCCTTGATCCGCAAGCTGGCGGATTTCCCCGACGAGATCGTTTATGCCGGGAAGCACCGCGAACCGCACCGCATCGCCGTTTACCTGACGGAACTGGCCACCGCCTTCCACAATTTCTATACCAACTGCCGCGTGCTGGACGAAGATAAGCTGCTCTCTCTGGCCCGTTTGCTGCTGGTGAAAAGCGTGGCCGGGGTTTTGGCCGCGGGGCTTGGGGCGATGGGCGTTTCCGCCCCGCAAAAAATGTAAGAAACAAGAGGCAGGAAAACAGAAAATATTTAAAAAAACGCTTGACTCTCCCCTTGCGGGAGGCTTTAGGATGAAAGCACAAGGAAGGAGGGAGGCCCATGTTTCGCATCGGCGAGTTTTCCAAAATGAGCAAAACCACGGTCAAGGCGTTGCGTCACTATGATGAAACCGGCCTTTTGCGGCCCGAAAAGACCGACAAATTCACCGGCTATCGCTTTTATACGACCGGGCAGCTTGTGAAATTGCACAAAATTCAGGCCTTAAGGCAGGCGGGATTATCCGTCGAAGAGACCGGATTGATCCTCGGCGGGCAAGACGCCGCGCCCATTTTGCGCAAACGCCGCGCGGAACTAGCCAGCGAACTCGCCGAAGCGGCGGACCGTCTCTCCCGAATTGAATTTATCCTGCAAGGGAAAGAGGAGGAAGATTTTATGAACTATGCCGCGACCGTCAAGGAGTTGCCAGGGTGTTTCGTCTATGGCAAGAAAATGACCGTGCCGGATTATGACGCCTATTTCGCGCTCATCCCGGAAATCGGCGCAAGCGTCGCCCGCAAATACCCCGACCTGAAATGCGCCGTCCCCGAATATTGCTTCATCGTTTATCTCGACGGCGAATATAAGGAAAAAGACTTCAACATCGAGTTTTGCGAGGCTGTGGACAAATTGCGGCCCGCTTTTGACGGCATCGAATTCAAGGAAATGCTGCCGGCAACCGTCGTCTCCGTTTTGCACAAGGGGCCATATGCCGGGCTTGCGCAAGCATATGCTTTTGCCTTTCGCTGGATCGAGGAAAACGGTTATGCGGCGGCGAACAACCCAAGAGAGAGTTATCTCGACGGCGTTTGGAACAAAGAAAGCGAGGAAGACTGGCTGACCGAGCTCCAGGTGCCGATAATGAAAAAACAGCAAAAAAGCACCGCGCCATAGCTCCCTTTTAAGCGGGGGCCGGGGGGCAATAGCAAGCGATGCCCGCGAAAACCCCCGGCTTCTTCGTGCCCTTTGTCTAAAAATTTTTGTGGAAATATTTACGTTTTTATGCTATGCTGTTTGTTGGAAGCGGAACGAACCTGAACGGAGGCGCTGACGATGAAAAGAATTATTTTGACGGCCCTGTGTCTCATTCTCATAGCTCTGGCCTGTGCGAGCTGCTCCAAACCCGTGCCAGAGTTGCGGTTGGAATATACGGTCGAAGACGAAGCACAAATAATTACCGTGAAGGCGTATAGTTACAACTGGCGTTCCGGGCTCAACGGCGTGAGCGCGGCCGTTGCCCACCCTTTGGACAGCATCGGGAACGTGCCGCTAATAGACAAAAATGGCGGCCCGGATGAGCTGAAGCTCAGCTTTTCGCGCGCGCCCGATTCCTTTTCCGTGGTATGCTGGCCGGATGAGTATCTTGGCCACGGATACTATCCGGACGGGGAGCCCGTCGGCGTCTCAGACGGCATCCTTGTCTTATCCGCAGACGGCATGGGGTATATTTATCAGGTGACAGCGAAATGGCCGCAAGGCTCCGTCAGCTATGTCTTTTATGTCAAATAGCCCTTGCCCCGGTTTGTATGCGGCGTGAAAAACCCCCGCTTGGTTGATAAGCGGGGGTTTGCTTTTTCAAAAAATCTTTTACAGCGCGCGCTTGGTGAAATTCTGCGGGCTGCGCAAAAGGTGAATCTGCGAAAGGGCCTTGCCCGTCCCCCGGGCGACGCAGGAAACGGGGTCGTCGGCCACATAAACCGGCAGCCCGACCACTCTGGAGAGCAGCTTGTCCAGGCCGTCCATGAGCGCGCCGCCGCCCGTCATGACGATCCCTTTGTCCATGATGTCGGCCGCCAGCTCCGGCGGGGTGATCTCCAGCACTTCCTTCAGGGCGCTGATGATGGCTTCCAATGGCTCTTGCATGGCCTCCGCGCTTTCCAGCGAAGAAAAAGGCACACTCTTGGGCAGACCGGTCAGCAGGTCGCGCCCGCGCACTTCCATGATCTTGTTTTCCCGCAGGCCCTGCGGATAGGCGGTGCCGACATGGATCTTGAGGTCCTCGGCGAAACGATCCCCAATCAAAAGGTTATGCACGCGGCGCACATAACGCACGATGGCTTCGTCGAACCTGTCGCCGCCGAGGCGCAGGGATTTGCTGCAAACGATGCCGTTCATCGCCAAAACGGCGATGTCGGTGGTGCCGCCGCCGATGTCAATGATCATGTTGCCGCTGGGATCGGAAATATCCAGCCCCGCGCCCAGAGCGGCGGCCAAAGGCTCTTCAATGAGATGGGCGGCGCGGGCCCCCGCCTGCAAAGCGGCCGCGCGCACCGCGCGTTCTTCCACGCCGGTGACGCCGGAGGGGATGCAAACCATGACCCTGGGCTTGGAAAACCAATTTTTGGGGCAAGCCTTGCCGATGAAATAACGCAGCATTTTTTCCGTAACGTCATAGTCGGCGATCACGCCCTCGCGCAGAGGCCGGACAGCCTCGATATTGCCGGGGGTGCGGCCAAGCATACGGCGGGCCGCTTCGCCGATGGCGATGATGCAGCCGTCTTTTTGGTCAATGGCAACCACCGAGGGCTCGTTGAGCACGATGCCCTTGTTTTTGACATATATCAAAACGCTGGCCGTGCCGAGATCAATGCCGATATCCGTCCCAAAATTAAAATCAAAAAAGCCCATCTTATTTCTCCTATTCTTATCTGGGATTATTTCCGTTCGCCGCTGGATTATTGACAAATTTCGCTGTTTCATTGCATATTCCTCTTATTTCTGCGCCGCTATAAGAAATCCTGCCGCTTCTTCGGAAAAAGCAAAAACTCTGCCGGCACGGCAAAGAAGCGCCGGACATATGTCCGGCGCTTCTTGATTCTGTTTGCAAATTTTTATGAGAGGAACACGACGCGGATCATGCGCTCGCCGCTCTCCCTGTCCTCGCAATCATAAAACAGCGCCTTGCCGTCCTCAGACCAGCAAACATTGCGCACGATTCCATCAACGATGCTTATGTCTGTGCAAGTTCTCGTTTCGGTGTTAATAAAGGTGACAAAGAGTTTGCCGTTCGCGTCGGTGCGCGCGACTTTTTTGTTATCGGGCGCCCAGGAAAGAACCTTGCCGTATCCGTTGACAGCGAAAGCGCCGACAATGTCACCGAAATCCGCATAGGGATTGGCGCTCAGATCCGCGCCTTTGACAATTTTGCTTATCGTTATCGCATAAACCTTTCCCCCGGATTCATACCACAACTTGTTCCCGGCGATATAACTCCCGTCCGGCGAAAGCGCCTTCAGTGGAGCATCCCCGGCAAAGAGCCAGTTTTTGTCAGACAAGGCCTGCACCGTTGCGGCGGCCACGGAGAAGTCTTCCAGCAGAACGGCGCCTTCATCGTTGTTGATATCATAGGCCCACCATTGATATTCCCCGTCCGTTTTCGCCAAGAAAGCGATCCGGCCATCGCCGAGATAAAGAGGCGCGAAAGCGTCGGCCGCGGGCAAGGTGATGGTCTGTGAAACGTAAAGCTGGTGATCTTGAGCAATGGCCATCGGCACCGGGAAGGTTATCTTCCCGCCGTCACCCGTAACGGGCGGTTTACAAACGCAGGGCTCCTTGCCGCAAACCCCGCAGAGAATGACAGGCGGCTTGCAAACGCAGGGCTCCTTGCCGCAAACCCCGCAGAGAATGACGGGCGGCTTGCAAACGCAAGGCTCCTTGCCGCAAACTCCGCAGAGAATGACAGGCGGTTGGCAAATGCAGGCCTCTTTGCCGCAAACTTCGCAGGCGGCGGGCGGGTTGCAGACGCAAGGTTCTTCGCCGCAAACCCCGCAGGGCTCGGAAGAATTCGGGGGAACGGGGATTGACGGGGCCAGCGGGCCTTGCCAAATGCCGGTCAGCCCCACGCAAAGCATTAGCACGGCCGCCACCGTGGCAAGCCCGAAACGCCGGCGCAAGCTTCCCCGGGAAGAGGCGTTTTTGGCCGTTCTGCGCGGCAAGCGCGCCGTCACGGCTTCAAGCAGCCCCGCGGGCGGTTCCGCCGGGGCGAAACTCTCCGTCAGCAAGCCCTCCAGAGAAACGGCCTGTTTCCACGCCAAATAACAGGAGGGGCAGCTCAGAATATGGTCATGGAGAGCCTTGGTGTCTTTCCTGCCCAAGCGGCCACCGATATAACGCTGCATATTTATTTTCGCCCGGCGGCACTTCATCGCGCTCACTCCTTTCTCACAAGATGGTCTAATTTCACCTGCAACATCTGCCTGGCCCGGAAAAGCCTGGTTTCAACGGTGCTCTGCGGCAGTTGCAGGTGTTCGGAAATTTCTCTGTAGGTAAACCCTTCTATCAACTGAAGCATGATCGGCATGCGGTATTTTTCCGGCAGGGCGGCCATGGCCCGGCGCACCTCTTCCTGGATATGCGCGCGCTCCAGATATTCTTCCGGGTGGCTTTCCACGTCGCTTTTGGGCGCTTCCAGTTCCGCTATGCTGTCAAGGGGAACAGTCTCTCTTCTTTTCGGCCTGAGCGCCCCTCCGCCGTCGTTCGCATGACCGTTCATCCCCGAGGCGAGGCGCTTTCTCGGGCGCACGCCGTCCCTTGAAATTATTCTGTTGACACAAACATTATGCGCGGTGCCATACATCCAGGAAAAAAACTTGCCTTTATCCGCGTCGAAAGCGGGCAGGGAGCGATACACCTGCAAAAAAACATCCTGCGTCCAATCGTTGGCATCCTCATAATCCCCGCCCAAATTAAAGGCCAGGCTGAACACTTGCTTTTGATAACGCTGCACCAAAAGACTGAATGCCTCTTTCTGCCCGCAAAGGCAAAGGACAACCAGTTCTTCGTCGGAACGGCGATCCATGCGCCAATCCTCCCGCATTCATTAATAATTACATTTTTTGCCCCACAAAACTTGCATATCTTTTGCTTTTCGGGCAAATATTTTTTCCGCCGCCTCAGTTTACCATATTATTAAAAATTCAACACATAAGCGAAAAAACCCTTCTTATCCGATCTTTCCGGCAAGGCTCTCAAAGCGTGCGGTTCTTCTTGAAGCCTTCGCCCAAAACTTCGGCGGCGTTAAAGACGATGACAAAGGCGTTTTTATCCACGCCGTAAACCACCTTTTTCACAAGAGGGATTTGCGAGACGCTTGCCACCAGCAAAATGGTCTCGCGCGCGGCTTGGCTGTAAACGCCGCGGCTGGGCAGGGCGGTCAGCCCGCGCCCCGTGGCGGCAGGCAGTGCTTGCTGCAGCTCCGCGTATTTATCGGAGATGATGAGAAGCGCCTTGCTGTTGGCCGGGCCTTCCTGGATGACGTCTATGACCTTGCCGGTGATGAAAACGGAGATCATGGCGTATAGGGCCAGTTCTATGTCGAAAACCAGGCCCGCCGCCACGATGACCAGCCCATCTGCCAGCCAGACCAGCGTACCTAAAGAAAAGGGCAGCTTCCCGGCCAGCAGCAGGGCCAGAAGCTCGCTGCCGCCGGTGGTGCCGCGGCTGTTGAAGGTGACGCCAAGCCCGACGCCTGCCAGAATCCCGCCGAAAACCGCGGCCAGAAGCGGGTCTTGCGTCCAGGGCGAGAAAAAAGGATGCGTGGCCTGCAGGTCTATGAAAACGGAAAGCAGGAGCATCCCCCAGAGGGAGCGCCAAAGATAGCCCGTCCCCAAGGAACGGCGCGCGGCGGCGAAAAGCGGCGCGTTAAGCGCCAAAACTGTGAGGCCCACCGGCAACCCCCACAAATGGTGGATCACCGTGGCCAAACCGCCGGCCCCGCCGGCCGCGATTTTGTTGGGAATCAGGAATAAATTGAAGCTCAGGGCCACGATGAAGGAGCCCGCCGCCACGCCGGAAAGTTCTTTCAGATTGGTTTTGATTTTCATAATACTAATATCGCGCAAAAGAGAGAAATTATTCCGACACAAAACAGAGAACAGAGGTCCGGGTGTGCAGCAAACGGCCTGCCGCCGCAAAAGAGAAGGCCCCGCCGAATGGGCGGGGCTTTGGCACCCTATGTCCGGTCTGCGCCGCCGTGTTCAGCAGCGGGTTTTTGCAAAATCCTGACCTCCGGTTCTTTTGCCGATATGAACAATTCCTCTGCCGCGCGTTGCGCCGCTTGCAGCAATTCTATAGCGTCCGTCACGGCGTGAAACAAGGTCGCATACATTTTTTGATAGTCGGCCAAATTTATCCCTCCTCGCTTTCACACAAGAATAACCCATACAATTCCCTATCAAAGCAATTATAACCCCACCTAATCCCCGTGTCAACATAGAAAACCCTTGTGAATCTCCGCCAATAATGCCGGCGTGACTTATAATGGTGCACAGGGGTGGTGAACTGCATGGACTTGGAATTTATGGGCGACCGGATTGCGAAGTTGAGGATCGCAAAGGATGTTTCGGCGCGGGAGATGAGCCTGTCGATAGGGCAGTGCGCCGCTTATATCAACAACATTGAAAACAAAAACAATATGCCGTCCATGCAGGGTCTGTATTATATCTGCGATTATTTCAAATTAACGCCGAAAGAATTTTTTGACGAGGGTACGGCATATCCGACGCTGATTTTGGAGTTGGTTTCCGAGTGCGAAAAGCTGGACGAAAAATCGCTGCAAAAACTGCTGGAATTTATTAAAACGCTAAGGCAGTGATCTTCTTTGCAAGGGAGTGGATAAATGCGTTCCTAACAACCTCCGTCGTCATTCCGGCCTCCGGGCCGGAATCTCCA
>WRDJ01000021.1 GCA_009783495.1 Clostridiales bacterium
CAGCCAATCCAGCCGCAGCAGGTCGCACCACAGCGCCTCCTCATCGGGCAGTTCTTCCAGCAGCACGTCAAAGAGCACTTTTGCCTTGTGCGGCGCGCTCAGCCCGCCCTTGACGTTTCTGTCCACCCTCCCCGCCAACAAGGCGTATAGGGCGTATGCGCCCCCCGGAAACACCTCACCCGCCCGCGCCAAAGTCTGATAAAAACGCCCGCTGTTATAGAAGAGGTTGAGTGCGCTTTCCACTTTAGCAACAGCGCATAACTCCGCGAAACTCATCGTGGGTGTGGACAAAACGCGGTATGGCGAACGCGAGCTGTAACAAAGGCCCAGCGATTCGGCTTCCTCCGCCAGCGGAGAGCCCGGTAGCACCTTCAAAAACCCCAGCTGCAAGTGATGCGCGCCCAACTGATGCGTCCTGTTGAAGCCCTCCGCGAAGGTCTGCGCCGTCTCTTGAGGCAGCCCGGCTATCAGCCCAAGATGCAGGTGGACATTGTCCGGGGCCAGCAAGCGGCGCAGATTATCCAGCACCAGCCGCGGTTCGTCCCCCCGCCGCACCGCGGCCAGCGCAGGCGCATACAGCGATTGCACCCCCGCCTCCGCCTGAAAACAACCGTCCGGGGCGGCGGCGAAGGCCGCAAAATCGGCCTCGCGCAAAATGAAGGGGTTGATCTCAAAATGCCAACGCAAGCCTTTTTTATGCTTCTCGCCCAGAAAGCGCAGGATATCCCCCGCCCGCCGCCCCCCGGCATTGAAGGTGCGATCCACGAACTTGATAACGCCCTGCTCCACGTTGTCCATGAGCAGCCGCAGGTCTTGCAGCACCAGTTCTGTGGAGCGGAAGCGCGGGCACTCCCTGGCGGAGGCGCAGAAGCTACACTCGAACGGGCAGCCGCGGCTGCTTTCATAATATACGATGCGGCCTTGTAACGACGCGAGCCGCTCCCCGGTATAAGGGAAGGGCAGCGTATCCATATCGGCCTCTCCGCGCCTGACCGCACAGGCCGGATCCTGCCCCGCACGCAGGAAGCCCGCCACATTTTCGGTCACGCCCTCCCGGCGCCTATGCAAAAGCTCGGCCAGCGCCTCTTCGCCCTCGCCCAGGCAAATATAGCCGATGCCTAAACCGGCGGCCAACAGTTCCCCGGCGCGCGCGGCGGCTTCCGGCCCGCCCCAGACGATCAGCACGCCGGGCAGCACCTTCCTCAAGTCCATGCTCAAAGCGGCCAGATAATCAACATTCCAGATATAGACGGAAAAGCCCACAACTTCGGGCCGCAAAGCACAGATTTCCGCCAAAATCTCATCGCGCGGCACGCTGACCGGCCACTCGCGAGCTTGCACGGAAAAGCCGCGGGCGGCAAGCCGGGCCTCCAACGCGAAAACGGCATAGGCGCTGTGCACATATTGGCTGTTCATTCCAACCAGCAAAATTTCTTCCATTTTTTCTCCTCTGAAAAGCGGATTATGAGCCTCCTTCACTCTCAATTCCCCCCGCAAAAGAAAAATCCTTTTCCGCCTCCGTCACCTCGCAACATCATTTCAGTCTTGATAGGGGGTTGCATAAAAGAAAAACCCCCTGCTCTCCCCATTTTGTTTAGAAAAGAAGGGGCGCAGGGGGTTTTAGAATTTCGGGAAGGTCGGTTATAAGTAATAAAGATAATTATAATAGCGGTTATTTTACTTCTTTCCTGTCCTTTCCGAAGAAGGAAACGGCCAGAGAACCGGGGCCGGTGTGAGAGCCGATGACCGGGCCGATCATGCCGATGAAATAATTTCTGACCGGCGAACGGCGCATGATCTGCTGCTTCAGTTCTTCCGCCTCTTCCGGGCAGTCGCCGTGGGCGATGAAAACGGTCTGCTTTTCCGGCTCGACGATGTTTTCTGCAAGCAAGTCTGCCAGCCCGAAAAGAGCCTGCTTCCTGCCGCGCTTCTTCTCACGCGGCACCAGATAGCCGTTTGAATCCATCCAGATCAGAGGTTTGATGCCCAAAAGGTTGCCGAAAAAGCTTTCCGCGGCGGTGAGACGCCCGCCCCGGCGCAAATAGATCAGGTCGTCCACAAAAACGCAGTGTATGAAGCGGGTCTTGTTTTCTTCCAGCCAGACGGCGATTTCCTTGCCGCTCATGCCCTGGTCGCGCATGGCGACCATATAGAAAAGCATCTGCCCCTGCCCGGCGGTGGTGGAAACGCTGTCAACGGTGTAAATTTCCGCCTCGGGATATTTTTGCAGGATCATCTCTCTGGCGGTCTGGCTGGCGGAGAAGGAGCCGGAGAGTTTAGAAGACATGGATAGGGAAACGATGGGCCTGCCCTGTGGCAGAACCGACTCAAAGAAGTCGTAAAAAGTCTGAACATTGACCTGCGAGGTGGTGACGGAGTCCCCCTTCCTCATCCTGGCATAGAGGTGATTAGTTTCCGCTGCGACGGAATTGTCGAAAAACTGCTGCCCGTTGATGGTATAAGTAAGACAAACCTTGGCGACGTCGTTTTCCGCGTAATATTCATGATAAATATCTGCGCTGGAATCCGATAACAAAATGGGCTTCACGGCTGCATTCCTCCTTAAAAAATAATAATATAATATAAATAATGAGGATACCAAGCCTATTATACTACACCGCTTCACTTTTTGTAAACTTATTTATTCAAGAATATCATTCTTCCAGGCATAAATGAGCAGATCCACCATGCGCCCATAACTTTTCACGCCGTCGCTCACGCCGCTTGCCTGCAAATATGAATTGTTGACCTTTTCGACCACTTTTTCCAGCTTCTGTTTTTTATGGGAATTCCAGAACTCGCGGATATTATTTATGTCCCTTTTCGCCCCGTCGCAAAGCGAGGAAGCTATCTCGTTATACGCCGTCCGGTCTGCCTTAAAAAGCGCGTTCGATGCGTAGATATAGGAATTGAGCAGCGCCGCGTAACGGAAGAATTCATCAGGGTGGGCAAACCCGGCCATAGCCGCCAGAAAATTGGCCTCGTCCTCCCGGGAATAGCCGCGGCGGTGCGCTTCCTCATGCATGGCGGAAAAAGCGATCTCCGCCTCAGACATCCAGCAGTTGATATTGCCCTCGCCGCTATAGAAGAGATAATAGCCCGCGATGCCGGAAGAGGAAAGAAAACCGGGCGTGAGCGCAGCCTTCTCGTTGCTCCCCTTCATATAAAGCCAGGGCATCAGATCGCGTAGCCCGTTATAACCGGCCCCCGCCTGCTTTAACAGTTCTCTGTTTTTCAAGCCGGAGCTGGCCACGCCGTTTTCATCCTCCATGATTGAGGGGCGCAGCGCGTTGATCTCCTCGGCCAGCCAGGCGGTGAGGCCGCGTAAATCTTCCTTGGGAGAAGGGCCGTATTGCCAGCCCAAAGCCTCGCCCAAGGCCGGGCGGTTGAAGTTCAAGCCCCAGGAAAAGACGAAGATAAAGAAGGCCAAACCGACCAGCGAAACGGCGGAGATGCAAAGCTTTATCGCACCGTCGCGGCGGAAAACGCGCACAAGCCAAAAAACCGCCAGAACCAGCGCAAGCGGCAGCAAAATCTGCCCTAAACTGAAAGGGAAAATGCCGGTCACAAAAGAAATGATTATCGTCAGCACAGGATATATACCCCGGGAATATAGGTGCTCCACTCCGTAAGGCCAAAGCGCCCCCACGCCTTTGAGCAACAAGGCAAAAAGACCCAGCCCTAAAAATATATAAGCCGGGATGATCTTGATCCTGCGTTTTCGGTTTTTGCGCTTTTTGTTTTTCATAATTCTTTTCATAACTCTTCGTCCAGGAAAACGCTTGCCGGCAAGCTTTCGTCCTCGGCGGCCGCCGCGTAATCAACGGCCGGAATGGACCGCGCAAAGAGAGCAAGCCAAGCAGCGAAGGCCTGATAAAGCTCCTTCCACAAAGATTCGAAGCGGCCGTCTCTTTCCTCTTCCAGCAGGGAACCGAGCAAGAGCACCGTTTCCCAGGCGGCATATAAACGGGAGACGAAAAGGCGCTCTTTCCCTGTGAGAGAGCCTCCGCTTTGCCGCTCCCAATAGGAAAAGCAGACCGCTATGCTCACATCCAGTCTCCACCCGGTCAGCCGCTCTTCATCATATGCCGCAGCCGACCTGCCTATGGCGCGGCACAGCTGGTCGGAATCCCTGACAACATAAAGAGACGCGCTTTCTTCTGCCGCATACGCGCCGTAATTACGCAAAAAGTTTTCGGCGGCCAGGCCCAGGGCGTCGAAACTGTTTTCCCGTCCGGCCCGCCTCAGCTTTTCATATGCTGTTTTGATTAAGTCTCTCTGCTTGATTGTTCATTCACGCTTCCTTCCAAAAAACCCATGTTTTATTATATCACAAACTATACGGAAAACGCTAGAAAAATTTTCGCGGATTGCGGAAATTTGCCAAAATCCGCCGTTTATTTTTATGACTGCGGCTGAACCCATTATGTTCCGTAAAACCACCTTTTTATCATTCTGAACGTAACAAAGCAACCTTGTTTTGACGCAAAAAGAAGAGGACGGCCTTTCGGCCGCCTCTTCACAAACAGGGTTTTTTGTGGGTGGTGCTTTATTTATTGCAGCCGTTGCGCCGCAGTTTCGCGCTCACCGCCACGCTCCATTATAATAGTAAGGCAGTTCGCTGACCGCTTCCACGATGGCGAGATTGGTTGCCATATCTCCGCCTTCGGCGGCACTTATGAAGAACCCGCGCAGGAAACCTCCATGGTTCCAGACAATGTATGCCCCAACGCCCAGATCAAGATATACCCCTTTATACTCGCCGAACATGACATATACATTGTTGTTTTCAATCGAGTTGCCCCCCACGTCATTCCCGGTGAAATAAGGCTGAGCGGATTCGTCGCACGGCCCGAAATTCCAGAAACGAAACGCCCATTGTAAATCTGGGATTAAATCAGGGCTGTTGGGGATGCTTTGATAAGAGGCGACAGGATTCCCATTCAGGTCGAACCTGATAAACGCTTCGTTGCCCGGCGTCGGGTATCCGTTTATATCTATACATCCGGGAGGCAGGGCGTTGGGCTTACTCGGCATCCCCAGCGGCTGGCCCATCGAGGCGACGATTTTGAGGGCGGTTTCCAGAACGTCTTCCTGATTTCCGTCGAAGCGCAGCTCGCAAATCATGCCTTCATCCATCCAGAAAATGATGTAATAATCTCCTATGTTTACCGCGATTACTTCCATGCCGCCGGCCGAAAGGGTTTCGACGTCACCCGTCGTTTGTACATCCACCTGCACGCCCGGCCCCACATAGGTTTGAACTAATTCGAATTGGCCGGCGGACGTGTTGAACCTGACAGCGGACGCCGGGCTATACCCGTTATTAAACACTTGAAAGTAAACCGCCTTGTCGCTGCCGCCCCTTTCTGCTGCTTTCACAGTCCCCGCCGGCATCCAATGGGGCTCTTTGAAAGGAACGCCCGTTTCCAAGACCAACTCCGCCACCGTGGAGAAGAGTTTGGCGCGATACCCTGATTCCAGCGCCTGCGCCATCAACTCGTCATAGCCGTCCCAAGTCCAGGTGAGGTTTCCGCGAGTTTCTTTGGGGTCAACCTTCGTCACTGTAAGGTTGTCGATCTGCGCCCGCAATTCCGCGATTTTAAGGTTGAGCGCGATGACTTGCGAATTCAGTTCGGTGTTCTCTTCCTGCAGTTCGGTAATCAGCTCGTTCAGCTGCGCGACGTCCGTTTCCTCCTGCGGCGGCGGGGCCGCGTTTAAGCCCGCGCTATAGGCGGCGAAAGCAGTGGTGGCGGAAAGCATGACAATCGCCACGGCCACCAGCAGGGTTTTAAGGCTGAAGCTGATGCCGCGCCCCACCTTGCTTTGGTTTCCGGCGCGCGCGCTGATGAAAACCTTATTCAGCAGGCGGTCGCGCGTCGCCTGATCCGCCCTCATTTTGTCCCAGGCGTTGTTGATCTTTTCCTTCATATTTTGTTCGTCCATGATCTGAACTCCCCCCTCTAATTTGTTTTTGAGAATTTGCCTTGCCTCATGCAAGTGGTTAAGAATGGTGGATTGCGGCTTCCCGAGCGCCTGCGCGATTTCGGCGCTGGAATAGCCTTCGTAATAATACATATAGAGCGCCGTTTTGTATCTTTCCGGCAGGTTCATGAGCGCAGCTAGGGTCTCGTCGCTTTGAAACGCTTCCTTGCCTTGCAGGTTCTCATAGTCTTCCAGTTGCTCCCGCTTGCGCCACCAATGCTTTAAGCTGTTCCTGCAAAGGTTCATGGCCGTGCGGATCAGCCAGGCCCGCTCATGCGCGGCGCTGGCGAAGCCGGGGCCCTGCCTGATGAGCTTGACGAAAGTATCATGCGTCATGTCGGCGGCGTCGGCGGCGTTCTTCATGTGGGTGAAGCAAACGCGATATACGGCGTCGAAATGATTTTCGTAAAGCCCGGCAATTTCCTTGTCCGTACGCTGCAAAGATTTTACCATCGCCTTCACCCCCTTTCACTTAATATACAATCGGGCAGGGCAAAATATCGGGTGAATTTTGAGAAAATTTTCTTGGCAAAAAAGTGACCGGCCTGCAAACCGATCACTTATATTTTTATTGAAATACCGATTAAATATTGCGGATAACACCATAGGGGCAATCATTGACCGCCCGCAGGCGCATACTGTGCGCCCCTGCATAAAACAGAAGGCGGAAGTGAAAGGGCAGAAAGTGAAGTAAGCGGTGAATTGCCGTTTGCCCTGATATAAAAATACGTGAACGGCCGGGCCGCAAACGCATTAACGAGAAACCCTGTCCTCTGTCCTCTGGCTTCTGTCCTCTAGCTATGCGGCACTTATGTTGCCGACCGTGCCAAGCCGATGATTTGTTTTATATCACTATAGCCATTTTCACGCAGATAATCCTCTATGCCGCGCAGAACGGAAAGCGGCGTTTGCGGATCAACGAAGTTGGCGGTGCCCACCTGCACGGCCGAGGCCCCGGCCAGCAGGAATTCCACCGCGTCCTGCCAGATGGAAATGCCGCCTATGCCCATGAGCGGGATCTTCACGGCTTGGGCCACCTGCCAGACCATACGCAAGGCCACCGGCTTGACGGCGGGGCCGGAAAGCCCGCCCATGATATTGGCCAGCAGCGGTTTTTGCGCACGGATGTCAATGGCCATGCCCAAAATGGTGTTTATCAGGGAAATGGCCGTGGCCCCGGCCGCCTCCACGCTTTTGGCGATGCCTGCAATGTCGCCCACATTGGGGGATAGCTTGACGATCACGGGCAAAGAAGTGTTTTTGCGCACCGTTTCCGTGACCAAGGCGGCGGCGCGCGGGTCGGTGCCGAAGGCCAGGCCGCCCATTTTGACGTTGGGGCAGGATATATTGACCTCCAGCGCGGCCACGCCCGCCACACCCGTGAGACGCGCAGCCATTTCGCCGTATTCCTCCGCCGTATTGCCGGAAATGTTCATGACAAGCGGAACGTCATATGGCCGGAGCTTGGGCAGAACGTCCCGGATCACGGCCTCCAGGCCGGGATTTTCCAGCCCTACGGAATTGAGCATGCCCGCCGGGGTCTCCGCCATGCGCGGCGGCGCATTGCCGGCCTTGGGCAGCAAGGTGGTGCCTTTGCCCACAATGGCGCCCAGCTGCGAAATATCAATATAATCTTTGTATTCCAGGCCGAAGCCGTATGTCCCGGAGGCCGTGGCCACCGGGTTCTTCATCAGCAGGCCGCCCAGATTGACTTGCATCTTCAATTCAGTCATGGATGGCTACCTCCCCTATCCCGAATACCGGCCCGTCTGAGCAGACCTTGGCATAGCCGTCTTTTGCGCCGGGCAGGCCGCAGGCGCAGACCAGGCAGGCGCCCAGCCCGCAGCCCATGAAGGCTTCCAGGGAGACTTGGCCCGGCAGGCCATGACGCGCGGCGGCGGCTTCCACCCCTTTGAGCATAGCGTTGGGGCCGCAGGCATAGAGATAGTCGGCTTTCTCTTCCCGCAACATTTCC
>WRDJ01000022.1 GCA_009783495.1 Clostridiales bacterium
CGCACGGAGGAGCGGATGTCCGTTGAAACGGCGCGCAAGGCCGTTGATCTCGCCGTCAAAAACGGCGGGAAACGGCTCGGGCTGATTTTCTTCGGCGGGGAACCGCTGCTTTGCCGCGGCCTGATCGAAGAAACGGTCGCCTATGCCCGGGAAAAGGCCAAAGAGGACGGGCGGGAGAAGTTTTTCCACAAGCTGACCACCAACGGCCTGCTGCTCGACGAGGCGTTTCTGCGCTATGCCCGCGAGAACGACGTTTTCATCGCCCTTTCGCTTGACGGCACAGAAAAAGCGCATGACGCGCACAGGAAGCTGGCCGGCGGCGGCCCCACGCATGGGCGGGTTGCCGAGGCGGCGGAACGTCTGCTGCTCTCTTTTCCCTATGCGCCGGCTCTCATGACGGTCAACCCCGACACCGTGCAATATTATTGCCAATCGGTGGAATACCTCTATGCGCTCGGCTTCCGCTATATAGTATGCTCGCTGAATTATGCCGCCGACTGGGACAAAACGGCGCTCGGCGAATTGAAACGGCAGTATAACGAAATGGCCTCTTTTTATTACGAGCACAGCGTCGCCGAAGACAAATTTTATCTCAGCCCCTTCGAGGTCAAGATAAGCAGCCACGTACATAACAAGACATATTGCCACGAACGCTGCGAGCTGGGCCAGCACCAGCTTTCAGTCTCGCCGGACGGCGGGATATATCCTTGCGTGCAGTTTGTGGGCGACGGCCGCTATCAGATCGGCGGCGTATATAACGGCATAGACGAAGAGGCCCGCGCCGCTTTATATGTGCGCAACGAAAGGGAAAAACCGGGCTGCGACGTCTGCTCGATCCAAAAACGCTGCAACCATTATTGCGCCTGTTTGAACAAGCAGGCCACCGGCAGCATTGACGCCGTTTCGGAGGTGCTTTGCGCCCATGAACGCATCATTCTGCCGATCGCCGACCGCGTCGCCGCGCGCTTATATAAGAAACGCAGCCCCATGTTTATCCAGAAGCATTATAATGACTTTTATCCGCTGATTTCGCTGGCCGAGGACAAGACTGCAAAAAGCCGCCCGCCCGGATGAGCGCCGCGGCTTGCATTTTATATTTTCTCCGCCTCCCCGTGAGTGGGAGGTTTTTTATGTAAAGAGGCGGATTTTACGCAGATTTTACATATGCTTGTTTTTCTTTTGACGTTCTCCGTTTACTGTTGAATCATAAAAGAAAAAGCGGAGGAATGATTATGAGAAAAATTTTTGCCGTCGCCCTGTCTTTGCTGCTCGCCCTTACGATGCTTGCCGGCTGCACCCAAAGTTTCGACCCCGAAAAAGCCATTACCGTCATAGACCGCGAGCCGGGCAGCGGCACGCGCGATGCCTTTTTGAGCCTTTTTAGCATCGCGGTCGCCGATGTCTACAAAGAAGCGGCTACCGCCGACAAAACCTCCTTGGTTTTGGGCCAGGTCAAGAGCAACCCTCAAGCCATCGGCTATATTTCGCTCGGTTCGCTGAACGACACGGTCAAGGCGCTGAAAGTTGACGGGGCCGATCCGACGGCGGCCAACGTCAAAAACGGTACATATGCGATACAGAGGCCGTTCTATGTCGCTTATAAAGACACATTGAGCGCCCCGGCCCAGGATTTCCTTAACTTTATCCTCTCAAAAGACGGTCAGAAAGTCATCGGGGATTTCGGCTGCATTGCCATCAATGACAATGCGCCCGCCTTCAGCAGCAGCAATGCCTCCGGGACGATCAAGGTCGGCGGTTCCTCTTCCGTCACACCTGTCATGGAAAAGCTCAAGGAAGCCTATGAGAAGATCAACAAAAACGCCAAGATCGAATTGTTCGAGACCGATTCCGGCGAGGGGATGACCGGTACTAGCAACGGCAACTATGATATAGGCATGGCCAGCCGTGCCCTTAAAGACGCTGAAAAGGAAACGCTCGCCGACAGACAGATCGCCATTGACGGCATCGCCATCATCGTGAACAAGAACAACCCTCTGGATAACGTCACCAAAGAGCAGGTGAAGAAGATTTATACCGGGGAGTATAAGAAGTGGGGCGCCTTTTGATGAAAGTGCGCTTGCAGGAAAAAATCAAGCCGCTGTGGCGCCGCTTCGCCGATAAAGAATTGCTCGCCCGCGGTATTTTCCTGCTTTCAGCCCTGACCGCCATTTTGGCGGTGGGGCTGATTTGCTTGTTTTTGTTCGCCAGAGGCCTGCCTGCGATGGGGGAGATTGGCGTTTTCAAGTTCCTGCTGGGCAAGAATTGGTTCCCCACCGAGACGCCGCCCGTTTTCGGCATCCTGCCCATGATTGTCGGCAGCATTTATGTGACGGCGGGCGCGATCCTCTTCGGCGTGCCCATCGGCGTTTTCACGGCGGTATTCATGGCCAAGGTCTGCCCCAAGCCGCTTTATAAAAGGCTCAAGCCGGCCGTGGATCTGCTGGCTGGCATCCCTTCGGTGGTTTACGGGTTTTTCGGCATGATGGTGCTGGTGCCGCTGGTACGCAGCCTTTTCGGCGGCGACGGCAACAGCATTTTGACCGCCTCCATGCTGTTGGGCATCATGATTTTGCCTACGGTCATCGGCATTTCGGAAAGCGCCCTGCGCGCCGTGCCGGGGGAGCTTTACGAGGGGGCGCTGGCGCTGGGGGCCAGTCATGAACGGGCCGTATTCAGCGTCATCCTGCCGGCCGCCAAATCCGGCGTGATGGCGGCGGTGGTTTTGGGCATCGGGCGCGCCATCGGCGAGACCATGGCGGTGAAAATGGTGGCGGGCAACCAGGTTTTGCTGCGCATGCCCGGCGAGTTCCTCAAAGGGGTGCGCACGCTCACGGCCAATGTGGTCATTGAAATGGGCTATGCGGAAGGGCTGCACAAGGAGGCGCTGATCGCCACCGGGGTGGTGCTTTTCGTCTTTATACTCATCATCAACCTGCTTTTCTCTGTCCTGAAAAGGAGGGGCGCGAAATGAAAATCGGGAAAAAACCCAAGGACAGAATACTCTCCGCGCTCACTTGGGGCTGCGCCGCGCTCACTTTTTCCGTGTTGCTTTTTTTGATCGGCTATATATTGATAAACGGCATCCCCTATCTCAAGCCTTCCCTCTTCGCGTTTAAATATAACAGCGAAAACGTCTCGCTTTTTCCCGCGCTGATGACCACGATTATGGCGGTGGCCCTTTCTCTTTTGATCGCCGTGCCCTTCGGCCTCTTCACCGCCGTCTATCTGGTGGAATATGCGCGGCGCGGCAATCGGCTGGTCGGCCTGGTTCGCGTGACGGCGGAGACCTTGGGCGGCATCCCTTCCATTGTCTACGGGCTTTTCGGCGCGCTCTTTTTTGTGGTCTGGCTGGGCTGGGGCTATTCTTTGCTGGCCGGCAGCTTCACCTTGGCCGTAATGATCCTGCCGCTTGTCATCCGCACAACGGAGGAAAGCCTGAAAGCCGTTCCCGATGCCTTCCGTGAGGGTTCTTTCGGGCTGGGCGCAGGAAGGCTGCGCACCGTTTTCAAGATCGTGCTGCCGGCGGCCTTGCCCGGCATCCTGGCCGGGGTGATTCTGGCTGTCGGGCGCATCGTGGGGGAGACCGCCGCGCTCATCTATACCTTGGGCAATGTGGCCAAAATGCCAGAGAACATTTTCGCCTCTGGACGGACGCTGGCTTTGCACATGTATTCGCTTTCCGGCGAGGCCCTGCACACGGGCCAGGCTTTTGCCACGGCGGTGGTTTTGCTCGTCGTGGTCGCCGGCATCAACGCGCTCTCCGCCGCGGCGGCCAAAAAAATTGCAAAGA
Source organism: Clostridiales bacterium (assembly GCA_009783495.1). GTDB lineage: Bacteria > Bacillota > Dehalobacteriia > UBA4068 > UBA4068 > WRDJ01. The sequence goes on from WRDJ01000022.1 coordinate 3,791, forward strand.
GGTGACAATGTGGAAAAATTCGTGTTGCGCAATGTTGATTTGTGGTATAATGATTTCAAGGCGTTAAAGGGCGTCACCATGGATATTGATTCCAATGGCATCACCGCTTTCATCGGGCCTTCCGGCTGCGGCAAATCCACGCTCATCAAGAGCTTAAACCGCATGAACGACCTCATCGAGGGCTGCCGCATCACGGGGGAAATTTTGCTTGACGGCAGGAATGTCTATGGCGATGTCGAGGTAAACCTGCTGAGAAAGCGCGTCGGCATGGTCTTTCAGAAGCCCAACCCCTTTCCCATGAGCGTCTATGACAACGTGGCTTTCGGCCCGCGCACCCACGGCGTCAAATCACGCTATAAACTGGACGAGATTGTGGAAAAATCCCTGCGCGCCGCCGCCATCTGGGATGAAGCCAAAGATCGGCTGAAAAAAAGCGCGCTCTCGCTTTCCGGGGGCCAGCAACAGCGGCTCTGCATCGCCAGGGCGCTTTCCGTCTCGCCGGAGGTTTTGCTGATGGACGAACCGACTTCTGCGCTCGACCCGATTTCCACTTCCAAAATAGAGGATTTGGTGATGGAGTTGAAAAATAATTATACGGTGGTCATCGTGACGCATAATATGCAGCAGGCCACTCGCATCTCCGACCGCACCGCTTTCTTCCCGTTAGGGGAAATGGTGGAATACGGCGAGACGCAGCAGGTTTTTTCCATGCCGCGCGACAAGCGTTGCGAAGATTATATCACAGGGAGGTTTGGCTGATGCGAAATAAATTTGAAGAGCAGCTTTCTTTGCTCAACGACATGCTCATCGAAATGGGCTCGCTGATCGAGACGGCCATTGACATGGCGACGCGGGCCTTGAAGGAACAGGATATCGAGCTGGCGAAAAAGCTGATCGTTTTTGAAAAGGAAGTGGATCAGCAGGAAAAGGAGATCGAAGCCCTCTGCTTGAAGCTGCTTTTGCAGCAGCAGCCGGTGGCCAAAGACCTGCGGCTGATCTCGGCGGCATTGAAAATGATCACCGACATGGAGCGCATCGGCGACCAGGCCGAGGACATCGCGGAAATCACCATCATGCTGGCCGGCACGCCTTATGTCAAAAAGCTGGAGAATATCCCGAAAATGGCGGCGGCCACGGCGAGGATGGTCACGGAAGCAATTGACGCCTTCGTGAAAAAAGACCTTGACCTGGCCCTGGAAGTCATCAAGCTTGACGACGTGGTTGACAAGCTCTTCGACACGGTAAAATTCAACCTGATCGAGGTGATCCGCGCCGACAGCGGCAACGGCGAACAGGCCGTTGATTTGCTGATGGTCGCCAAATATTTCGAGCGCATCGGCGATCATGCGGTGAACATCGCCGAGTGGGTGGTTTTCTCCATCACGGGCAAACACTCCAGGGAAGCGTGAAGTTATGATAAAGGAACGGGGACATGCCGAAAATCTTTGTGGTGGAAGACGACGAGAATATCCGCGAGATCGTGATATATGCCCTGCAAGCCGTCGGGTTTGAGGCGCTGGGTTTTGAAACCGGCGCCGAGTTTTTCCCGGAAATGGAAAAAAGGCCGGAGCCGCCGGCCCTGGTCTTGCTCGACATCATGCTGCCGGAGGAGGATGGCTTCGCCATCTTGAAAAGGCTGCGCAACAGCCCGCGCTTTAAAAGCCTTCCCGTCATCATCATGACGGCGAAGAACAGCGAAGCTGACAAGGTGAAGGGGCTGAACATGGGCGCCGACGATTATGTGAGCAAGCCTTTCGGGGTGATGGAGCTGGTCTCGCGCGTCAACGCCGTGCTGCGCAGGAGCACAGCGCCCGCGGCCGGGGGCGAAAAGCTGGAATATAGCGAAATCACGCTGGATCACGCGCGGCGCGCCGTATACGCTCAGGGGGAGAAGTTGACCCTCACTTTTAAGGAATATGAGCTGCTGCGTTATCTGCTGGTCAACGCCGGGCTTGTGCTGAGCAGAGAGAAGCTTTTGGAAGCGGTCTGGGGCTTCGATTTCGAGGGCGAAAGCCGCACCGTGGATATGCACATCAGGACGCTGCGGCAGAAGCTGGGCGCGGCGGGGGAACACATCAAAACGGTGCGCAACGTCGGATATAGATTGGGAGAGTGATGACGGTTGAAAAGACATATTTATCTGGTGTTTCTTGCTTTGATCCTGCTTTGCGCGCTTTTGTTTTCCCTTGGCGCGGCCCTGGTCTTTCATAATACGGTGCAAAACGGGGAAGCCGCGGAGAGCTTCGCCGGAATTTTCGCGAGCGTCCTGCCCGCGGCCCTCATCGTGACGGCGCTGCTCTTGATCGCGGCCGTTTTCGCCGCGCGCTGGCTGAGCGGCAAAATTGTCGGGAAGGTAGAGGAGATTGACTTCGAAAACGTCGGCGCCTCTCTTTATGACGAGCTTTTGCCCTATGTGAAAAAAATCTTCCGGCAGAAACGCAAGATAGCCGAACATCTGGCGGCGCTGGAAAAGCGCGCCGAGACCATCGAGGCCGTGGCCGGGAACATGAAGGAAGGGCTCATCATCATTGACAAGGGCGGGGCGGTGCTTTCCGCCAACCGCAGCGTTCTGGACATTTTCCATGAAAGCGGCATGGCCGGGAAAAACATCCTGCACATTTGCCGCGAGACCGAATTCCGGCAAGAGATCAAACGCTGTCTGGCGGGCGAAAGCGTGGAAATGCGCTTCGAGTTGGGCGACAGGATATACAGCGTTTTCTTCAGCCCCGTCTATAGCGAGGGGGAGATCAACGGCGCGCTCATCATCTTTTTTGACGCCACGGAAAAGCATCAGGCCGAAAAGCAGCGCCGGGAGTTTTCCGCCAATGTTTCGCACGAGCTGAAAACGCCGCTCACCACCGTTTCCGCCTTGTCGGAGATGCTGGAAACCGGCATGGCGAAAGAGGAGGATGTGAAAGAGTTCGCCGCCAAAATTTCCGAAGAGACCAAGCGGCTTATCAATATCATTGACGACATCATTCGGCTTTCCGAATTCGACGAAGGCCGGGTCGGCAAGGAAAATTCGTCCTTTGACCTGGCCGACCTGGCCGCTTCGGTGATTTCCGGCTTGCGCGAGCAGGCGAGGGAAAAGAACGTGCGGCTGAGTCTTTCCGGCGTCAAACCGAAAATTTCCGCCAACAAGCGCATGATCGAAGAACTTTTATATAACCTGATCGAAAACGGCATCAAATATAATAGAAACGGCGGGCAGGTCATGGTGGCTTTGTCCGAGGAAAACGGTTTTTGCAGGATCGTTGTGGCCGATAACGGCATCGGCATCGCCAAAGAACATCACAGCCGCGTTTTTGAACGTTTTTATCGGGTGGACGGGTCGCGCTCGAAGAAAACGGGCGGCACGGGGCTTGGCCTTTCCATCGTCAAGCATATCGCGGAGCTGCACGGCGGCCGTGTCGAACTGGAAAGCATAGAAGACGAGGGAACGGCAGTCACCTGTTATCTGGCCAAAAGTGGTTTGTGAGGGTTGAATTAAAGAAGAAAAGGGGTTGCCGGCAAAGCCGGTAACCCCTTTTAGTGCGGTAGGATTTGAGGTGAGCAACAGGCGTATAGTGTTCGCCCCTGCAAGCAATAACAGTTCTCATTCAACATTTTTCAGCGATTCCACCATGTCAATGCGTGCCAGGCGGTAATTCATCACCAGGTTGACGAATACCGCGAAAACGAGGGAAAGCACGACCGCGATGACATAGCTTTGCGGATGGATGATGCTGGGGAACTTCAGGATGTCGATCTCGACCGAGGTCAGGACATAGCCGTGCAGCAGGACGCCGCCCAAAAGCCCCAGCAGGACGCCGATCACGGTGACGGCCCCGTTTTCCCGGTATATATACATGGCCAGCTCGCCGTCGTTGAAGCCCAAGACCTTGATCGTCGCCAATTCGCGCAGGCGTTCCGCGATATTGATATTGGTGAGGTTGAAAAGCACCACCAGGGCCAGCGCGCAGGCCAGCACGATCAGAACGACCACCACGAAATCCATGGCGTCGGTCTGGTCGCCGATCTGCGACAAAAGCTCGCTGTTGTGGATTACGGCGCGCACGTTCTCGTTTTCCAGCAACGGCGAGGCATAATCCC
>WRDJ01000023.1 GCA_009783495.1 Clostridiales bacterium
TCGCAGGGACAGCAGCGCACGGCGGTGCTCGCCCTCAAACTTTCCGAACTGGAGCTGGCCGAAAGCGTGCGCGGAGAAACGCCGGTGCTTCTGCTGGACGACGTGATGAGCGAGCTGGACCCGGAACGCCGCCAGCAGCTGCTGGGACTGATTCTGGGCCGCGCCCAGACCTTCATCACCGGCACGGAGATCAATTTCGACCCGGCAGACGGCAAGAAATTCCTCGTCGAGGCCGGGAAAATACGGGAAGCATGAAGCATGAAGCAAGAGGACAGAGCCCGCTCCGCGCTTTCCATACTCATTTATATGGGTTTGCCGCCGCAGACGGCAAACCCATATAAAACCACTTTCCCCCTCCTTGGGGAGGGGGCAGGGGGTGGGAAAACAGAGGCAAGAGAAAATGGAGGGAGGAAGCGGGATGCCGGAAGGATACATAGCCTTTTTCGATTCCGGCGTGGGCGGCGTCTCGGTGATGGCGGAAGCGCGCAAGTGGCTGCCCGCGGAAAACTTCCTCTATTTCGCCGACGCCCTGCGCGCCCCTTACGGGCAAAAAAGCAAAGAAGAAATTTGCGCGCTGATGAAAGAAAACATGGATTTTATGCTTTCTTTCGGGCTCAAAGCGGTGGTTTTGGCCTGCAACACCGCGACTTCGGCGGCGGCGGAGTTTTTGCGCGCCGCTTATTCCCTGCCCTTTTTCGGCCTGGAACCGGCGCTACGCCCCGCCGTGCGGCAAACAACGGGGCGTCTCGTTGTTTTGGGCACCACGCTCACCTTGCGCGAGGAAAAATTTGCCAAGCTCCTGCGCGAGCTGGGCGAAAACCGGGATATCGTGCTTTTGCCCTGCCCCGGGCTGGCCGGGCTGATTGAGCAAGACGCGCAAGGGCCGCGCATAGAAGCCTATCTGCGGGAAAAGCTCGCGCCCTATACGCAGGGGCTGGAGGGCATCGTGCTGGGCTGCACGCATTATAATTTCGCCCGGCCCGCCCTGCGGGAAATTTCCCCCAAGGCGCGCATTTTCGACGGCAACGCGGGCCTGGCCCGGCATTTGACAAACGTAATGCGGGAAAAAGGGCTTTTCGGCGGAGGAAACGGCCAGATCCTTTGGGAAACCTCCTTGCAGGGAGAGGAAAAAGAAGCGTATCTGGCAAAATGCCGCCGCAGTTACGAACAGCTCTCCGCCGGGCAAAACGAAAATATGGGATAAGCGGGCGAAAGCCGCCGCTGACCTCGGAACGATAAGGCGAACGGGCCGCTCCCCGTTCGGGAAAACGGTTGACATTTTGTCGAATAATACGTATAATATTTGCATAGTTTGCCAAATTATGTGACGAAAAGAGAGTGTGATGTTTCTGTATGAGTCCACTGAACCCAACGCCAGCCCCGACACGAGATGTCAGGCCGCCCCCCCGCCTCCCCGAGGGGAAGGCCTGATCAAGGTCGCCGGAACCCTCTTGATTGTTTTTGGCGCCATAGCTCTTCTGATTTATGCGTCAGCGCTGGCTAAGCCTTGGGAGTGGTTGATAGGGGAGGGTTTCTTCCTCGTTGCACCCTCTACGGGGTTCGAAATTTCCGTCGCATATACCGCGTTCAGGCTTTTTGGCCTTCTTACGGCGGCCGGTTTCCTTGCTTTCGGCGTCTTCGGCGTAATCAATGCCGGCAAGCGGCGAAAGCGCAGAGCGTCGTCATCATGGGAATCATCCTATGCGCGCTCCTCGCGTTCAATGCGCTCCTCGCGAACAACTTGATCCAGATAATAGGCTTTTCACGCATGAGCGCAAGCGGTGGTCTTTTCACCAGAACCGCAATTCTTGTGACGATGCTCAGCGTTGTCCTTCCCATCCTCTATATCGTGGGCGGGAACAGGAACAAACGCAGCCCGCAAGCATAATCTTGTTCATGCAACTCTCTTAAAGCGCCGGGTCGCTGCGGATTGTACCAACAATCCGCAGCGACCCGGCGCTTGGCTTGGGCGCCCGCGCCGACGGCTCTTAATCTTTTATGTAACCGTCGGGCGGGATCACCGCCGGGACCGCGCCGCCGACCTGCCCGGAAATCTCCCGTGCCGCCTCTTGCAGAAAGCCCACGTCCATATGACCCTCGCCTTTTTCCGCCTCGCGGATGACGGCGGCCACCATATTATAGTTTTCCGGGGAGAGAAAATGCCCGAACTGCTCGAAGAGAGCCTTGACCTGCCCCAGGTTCTGCGGGCGCAGGAAGCTGAAAAAATCAATCATTTGATCCTCCTAATAAATTAATTATTTATACCAGGACGACACCAACGCGTTCACCTCCGCCCAGCTCGGCGTGTCAAAGGCGCCCCTATCGCAGGGGTTGGGGCAATGGGCGCAGCGGCAAAGGGGCTCCTCGCGATAAGTCTCCGGCCATTCCCGCGAAAGCGGCGAGTTTTTTATGCGTGTCTCCCGCGCGGTTTGTTGCGGCGTTTTGCGCTGGGTTTCGTCCCGCCGCGCCTGAGAAAACGGCGGGGCATAATTATTCGCTTGCGTATAAGCCGGGGGCGCATAATTCGGCGGCGCGGAAGAAGGGGGCGCTTGATAAGAACCGGCCCTGTTTTCCGGCGGCGGCTGAGGGGGAGGAGGAACCGGCGGGGGGGCTTGCGCGGGCCTCGCTCCCGCCCCGCCCAGGCCGCCGAAGAGAGAAGAAAGGGCCCCCAGCGCGCCCAAAGGATTGGCGTTGCCCGCGGCGTTTCCGTTGGCTCCGGCAGCCGCGCCGCCGCCGGCCATGGAAGCGAAGGCCGAGAGGGGGTTGCTTCCCCCCGCGCCGCCTGCGCCGCCCAAGCCGCCCAGGGCGGAAAGAATCCCCAGGGGATTGCCGCCCCCCGCGCCGCCGAAGAGATTGCCGAAATTCATTCCGCCGCGGCGGTTATTATTGCCGTTGAAAGAGGTGTTTGCCCCTTGCTGCTCAGTCATAACCTTTCGAGCTGGTGCTTCGCGAACGCCGCGCGCGGCTCTTCCCCCTTATTCAGCCTCTGCTTTCAGGTTATTCCGCCGCCCCGGCAAGGGTGTGTTCCCGGGCAAAAAAATACGGCCGGAAAACCGGCCGTAAAATCAATGTTTCGCCAAACAAAGCGCCAAGACCCTGAAAAAACCGGGGAAAGCGCCGGCCCCCCGCCCCGTAAGGCCAAGCCCTGCGGAGCGTTCCCGGCATCGCTTAGTAAGCGACCGGACCGCCGCAGGCGGGGGCCGGCGCGAAGCCGTGGCCGCCCCTGTTGCAGCCGCAGAGAATTTGACCCACGAACTCCAGAATCACAATGAGAATGATGAGGCTCAAGAGGCAGCCCCATATACCGTTACCGTCACCGCAGCCATTTCCCCAACCCAAACCGTTAAACATCGTCATCTCTCCTTTTTTGGCTTTCTTTATTTTCGCTTATCTACAGTGGCCGTTCCATCCGCCAAACAATCCGCCGAACAAGGCAATCGCCAAAAGTGGTACGAATATGCCCGTGCCGTCGCGGCGGCGACAGCAACGCTCTTCGGGAAAGCAGTCGCGGTCGCAACAACAATTATTAGGATAGCAGTTCATCAAACTTCCTCCTTGGTTAGCAGGATTAAAGGGACCGCCGCAAGCAAGCGGTGTATAGTACATGGTATGAATGCGGAGGTCCTTTTGCGACTTCCGGCAAAGGAATATTTCATGCGCGGCCCCGCCAAATAAAATTTTGTCGGAAGCGGAAGGAAACCCGCAAAGGGCAACGAATTGTTCATTGGTTGATGTCTCGGCAACTCTCTGGGAGGGAGCGGGTTTTTTGCGCGGAGATCGTTTTTTCACCCGGAACAAGCTCCTGAAAACCTGTCTGTCTTTCGGGCTGCAGCTTGGCTTGAGCATCTATCTCGTCGGAGTCCTTTTGGGCGGCTGGCTGGACAGAAAGTTCTCCACCGCGCCCTGGCTTATGCTCGCCGGCATCCTCCTCGCCATTTTCAGTTCTTTTTATCAACTGTTTAAGGATTTCGGCGAGGAAGCCAAAAAGGAGGACCCCCCCGGCGCCGTCTATAAGCCGTATGACGAAAAAGACGGCAAGAAAGAAAAAGGCGGCGGGGACGGCTGGAAAAAATGGGACGATTGGCGCAAATGGGACGACGGGGAGGAATAGTTTCTTGCATTACGTTCTGTCTTTTTTGGTCGGGGCGCTTTTCGGCGGGTTCTTCGCCGCGCTGAAATTCGTCGTTCTTTGGCGGCCGCTCTCGCGCGGAAAGAAGCTGCGCAAAACCTCGGCGGTGATGACGCGTTACGGCGCCGGCTACGGGATCAACATTGTTGCCCTTTTTATTGTTTATCTCTGCAGAAACGTCAATTTTTTCGGATACAGCTTGCTTTTTTCTTTTGAGTATGCTTTAATAGGGACGGCGCTTGTCTTGGTGCTTGCCGGCAAGCTATATCCCTTCGCCAAGTTTTTGCCCGACTCCAACCCCGAACAAGATTCTGAGCAAATTTCCGAACAAAGCTCTGAGGAGGTTTGATTTATGGCGGATGAAGCCCATGCAAGCGGACTTTTCAATGTTTTAGGCCTGGAAGTGACCAGCACCATGACGACAATGGTGGGGATCACCGTCGCTTTGTGCGCGGTCAGCTATTTCGCTTCCCGGCGCATGAAAGCGGTTCCCGGCCGTTTTCAAGGCGCGATGGAGCTGGCCGTGGAATCCCTGCGCGGTTATTTCGGCAGCATCCTGGGCGACGCCAACACGCGGCGTTACCTGCCGCTTTTGGGGACCATGTTCCTCTTCATCATCGTCTCGAACTATAGCGGGCTTTTGCCCATGGCCGGGCATACGCCGGGGCTGGCCCCGCCCACCGCTTCTTTGAGCGTCACAGCGGGCCTGGCCGCCATCACCTTCTTCGCCGTACATACACTCGGCATCAAGCATAAGGGAACGCATTATTTCAAGCATTTCTTCACCCCCTATTTCTTTATGGTGATCTTTCTGCTCATCGAAGAGATTGTGCGCCCCGTCTCGCTGGCCTTGCGTCTTTTCGGCAATATCTCCGGCGAGGAGACCGTGGCCTCGCAGATCTTCGGCATGATCCCGCTCATCGCCCCCCTGCCGTTTTATGTGTTGGGCCTGCTCTTCGGCCTCTTGCAGGCCATCGTATTCACCACTCTCACCTCCATCTATATTAACGGCGCCATCGGGGAAGGGCATTAAAAAGCCAACGGAAAATACCGTTCACATATAGCATAAAACGACGGAAGGGAGGTTAAGTGTATGGAATATATCGCGGTTGCCCTGGCGATTGCTCTTTCTACTTTTGGGCCCGGGATCGGGCAGGGAATAGCAGCCTCCAAGGCTATGGAGGGGATCGCCCGTCAGCCTGAAGCTGCCGGCAAGATCCAATCGGCTTTGATCATCTCTTTGGCCCTCATGGAAGCCCTCACGATTTACGGACTCCTTATCGCTTTTATGCTTTTAGGTCAAATCGGTTGATTTGTTTTGGGAGGCGGGCGCTTCTCCGCCCGCCTCCGGGTAATACCCTTTCTTTTTGAGAGAAGGAGGTCTGCATCTTGCCAGAAGTTGCTATCCATTGGAAAGAAACAGTTTTTGCCATCATCAACTTTGCCATCCTGGCTTTTGGTCTTTATGCGCTTTTATGGAAGCCTTTCCTGAAAATGCTTGACGACCGCAAGGCCAAGATCAGCGAATCCCTTTGCGCCGCCGAGGCGGCCAGCGAGGAGGCCAAGGCGACCAAGGCCGCTTTGCAGGCGGAAATCGCCAAAGCCCGCGCCCAGGCCGATTCCGTGCTCACCGCCGCGCAGCAGCACAGCGAGGAAACGAGGCGGGAGATCCTTGCCCAGGCCAAGCTGGAGGCGCAACGCCTGACGGAAAAGGCCAAAGCCGAGATCCAGCGCGAAAAAGAAGCCGCTCTGCTGCAGATCAAGCAGGAGGTTGCCGCCTTGGCGGTGGCCGCGGCCACGCGCATTTTGAAAGACGAAATGAACGACGACCTGCAGAAAAAACTGACCGACAAATATATTCAAGAGGTGGGGCGAGTTCAATGATCGAAGGAACGGTTGCTCGCCGCTATGCGCAGGCGCTTTTTTCCCTCGCGGAAGAGAAAAACCGCGTTGAGGAATATTTGCGGGATTGGCAGACTGTCGCCCTCGCCATTCACAACGAGCCAAAGCTGAAAGAGCTTTTTTTCAGCCGGCAGGTGGGCGTTTCCGCCAAGAAAGAACTGGTCTCCCGGCTTTTTGCGGGAAAAGCGGAAAAAGACGTCCTCAACTTCGTTTTTCTGCTTTTGGACAAATCACGGGAAGGCCACATGGAACAGATCTCGGAGCATTTGCGCGGGCTGGCCGATGAGAAGAACGGCGAGCTTCTGGTGCGCGTGCAATCCGCCGCGCCTTTGGCAAAGAAGCAGGAAAACGCGCTTTCCGCCGCGCTCGCCAAAGCCACCGGCAAAAAGATTCGCCTGGAAAAAACCGTTGAACCCGGGCTGATCGGCGGCTTTAAGCTGGTGGTGGGCGATGCCCACATAGACGGTTCTGTGGCCGGTCAGTTATCCTTATTGCAACAACACTTGGTGAGGGGTGAAATATTTTGAGCATTAGACCAGAGGAAATCAGCGCCATTTTAAAATCGCAGATCGAGAATTATGAGTCCTCCATTGACGTGGCCGAGGTCGGAACGGTGATCAGCGTGGGTGACGGCATCGCGCGCATCTATGGCCTGCAAAACGCCATGAGCGGCGAACTTTTGCAATTCTCCACCGGCGTGATGGGCATGGCGCTCAACCTGGAAGAGGATAATATCGGCTGCGTTATTCTCGGGCCCTATACCAATATCCACGAGGGAGATCCGGTCAAACGCACCGGCAGGATCGTCGAGGTGCCGGTGGGCGAAGGCCTGATCGGCCGCGTCGTCAACCCCCTGGGCCAGCCCTTAGACGGCGCCGGCCCCATCGCGGCCAGCGGCTTCCGCCACATGGAAAGCCCCGCGCCCGGCGTGGTGGCGCGCAAATCGGTGTTCCAGCCCTTGCAAACCGGCCTGAAGGCCATTGACGCCCTTGTGCCCATCGGCCGCGGGCAGCGCGAGTTGATCATCGGCGACCGCCAGGTGGGCAAAACCGCCGTGGCCATTGACACCATCATCAACCAAAAAGGGCAGGATGTCATCTGCATTTATGTCGCCATCGGGCAAAAGGCCTCCACCGTGGCCAGCGTGGTGGAAAAACTCAAGCAATACGGCGCCATGGATTATACCATCGTCGTTTCCGCCACCGCCTCCGAGCCCGCGCCCATGCTTTATATCGCGCCCTATTGCGGCGCGGCCATGGGTGAATATTTCATGTATAAAGGCCAGCATGTCCTCATCGTTTACGATGATCTGAGCAAGCAGGCCGCGGCCTATCGCGAGCTTTCGCTCTTGCTGCGCCGCCCGCCGGGCCGCGAGGCTTATCCGGGCGACGTTTTCTATCTGCACTCACGCCTGCTGGAGCGTTCCGCCAAGCTTTCCGACGCCATGGGCGGCGGCAGCATGACCGCGCTCCCCATCATCGAAACGCAGGCCGGCGACATTTCCGCCTATATCCCCACCAACGTCATCTCCATCACCGACGGCCAGATCTTTCTGGAAGCCGACCTCTTCTATTCCGGGATCCGCCCCGCCATCAACGTGGGCATCAGCGTTTCCAGGGTGGGCGGCAACGCGCAGATCAAGGCCATGAAGCAGGTGGCCGGGCGTATGAGGCTGGATCTGGCGCAATACCGCGAGCTGGCCGCTTTTTCCCAGTTCGGTTCCGACCTGGACAAGGCCACTAAGTTCACTCTGGACCGCGGCGAGCGCATGACGCAGATCCTCAAGCAGGGGCAATATTCA
>WRDJ01000024.1 GCA_009783495.1 Clostridiales bacterium
CGGGGAAAGGCGGCCCACGGCGATATAATCAAGGAAGAAAAGCGGTTCCGCGCCGCAAACCAGAATGTCGTTGACGCACATGGCCACCGCGTCTATGCCGATGGTGTCGTGCTTATCGGCCAGCATGGCGATTTTCAGTTTGGTGCCCACGCCGTCGGTGCCGGAGACCAGCACGGGCTCGCGGAATTTGGCGGCGTCCAGCGCGAAAAGACCGGCGAAGCTGCCCAGGTCGGTCAGCACTTCCGGGCGGAAGGTGCGGCGCACGTCGGCTTTCATCAATTCCACGGCTTTGTTGCCGGCGTCTATATCAACGCCCGAATCCTTATATGTTATCCCCATAAAATTCTCCCCTCGTCGCAATATCGGCGTCGCCCGGCTGTGTTGCGTCATCGGCTCGGTCGTTCACGTATAAAACCATACGATCATTCCCTTGCCTCGGCGCGCCTTGCCATGCTCGCCGCCCTTGGTTCCTGAATGGTGGTTGGCAGGCTTCGCATCCTGGTATCGGCGTTGAACCACCATCGCCCACGTATTTTTTACTTCACGGCAAACGGCAGTTCGCCATTTGCTTCACACTCTGTCCTCTGGCCCCTTGCTTCTATAACCCGGCCCGGTTAAGGATATAATCAATGTTCTTGGTATGATAATCGAAATCGAAAATGTCCATGATCTCCACCTTGCTCAAAATGCTCATGATGTCCTTGTCCTGCAAAACCAGATATTGAAAATCCGTCTTCTGGCTCCAGGCGGTGAGCGCGTTACGCTGCACCCATTCATAGGCGACCTCGCGCAGCACGCCCTTTTCCACCAGGGAAAGCATCACCCTTTGGGAAAAGACCAAACCCAGGGTCTTGTCCACGTTCTCGCGCATATTGTCGGGATAAATATTGAGGTTTTCCATTATATTATTGAAAAGGTGCAGCATATAATCCAGCAGGATGCAGCTGTCCGGAATGATCACCCTCTCCACCGAAGAATGCGTGATGTCGCGCTCATGCCAGAGCGCCACATTCTCCATGGCGGCCAGGGCATTGCCCCGCAAGACCCTGACCAACCCGGAAATGCGCTCAGAGATAACGGGGTTGCGCTTATGCGGCATGGCGGAAGAGCCTTTCTGCCCCACGCCGAATTCCTCTTCCACCTCAAGCATCTCGGTGCGTTGCAAATTGCGCAGCTCGGTGGCGAATTTCTCCAGGGTGCAGCCGATTAAGGCCAAGGTCGTCATAAATTCGGCATGGCGGTCGCGCTGGATGATCTGCGTGGAAACCGGGGCCGGGTGCAAGCCCAGACGGCGGCAAACATGCTCTTCCACCTTGGGATCAACGTTGGCGAAGGTGCCCACGGCGCCGGAAATCTTGCCCACGGAAATGACTTCCTTGGCGTTTTGCAGGCGCACGACAGAACGGTTCACCTCGGTAGTCCAGAGCGCCATTTTCAGGCCGAAGGTGAGCGGCTCGGCGTGGATTCCGTGCGTGCGGCCCATCATCAAGGTGTCTTTATATTCCCTGGCCATTTTCGCCAAAATATCCCGCAGCTTGTAAAGGCGGCCCAGCAGCAGTTCGCAGGATTGCCGCATTTGCACCGAAAGCGCCGTATCCAGCACGTCCGACGAGGTCATGCCCATATGCAGATATTTGGCGGCGGGGCCAACCTTTTCCGCCACCGCGGTCAGAAAAGCGATCACGTCATGGCGAACGATCTCCTCGATCTCCTGCATGCGCTTCACGTCAAAACCAGCCTTTGCCTTGATTTCCCTGTAGGCCTCATAGGGAACCTGCCCCAGCTCGGCCATGGCCTCACAGGCGTATATCTCCACTTCGAGGATTCTCTGCAAGCGGTTTTCCTCGCTCCACACCTGGCTCATGGCGGGGCGGCAATATCTGGATATCACTTAAAAGCCTCCCCTCTATTTTTGCAGATAAGCGTCCACGCCCAGCTCTTGCAGCCTTTGATCCTTCGCTTCCACCTGTAAAGCCAATCCGGCCTTATAAGCGCACAGCTTTTCCCGCAGCGCGCCGTCATGCAGTCCGATGATTTGCGCGGCCAGGATGGCAGCGTTCATGGCGCCGTTTAAGGCCACCGTGGCCACCGGGATGCCGGCGGGCATTTGCGCGATGGAATAAAGGGCGTCCATGCCGCTCAAGGCGTCGCTTTTGATTGGCACGCCGATCACCGGCAAAACGGTCATGGCGGCAATCACTCCCGGCAGATGGGCGGCGCCCCCGGCTGCGGCGATAATCACCTCGACGCCACGCGCCTCAGCTTCCCCGGCCAGCTTGGCCGTTTTTTCCGGCGCGCGATGGGCGGATGAGATATGCACGCGATAAGGAATTTCCATTTTCCGCAGGAAATCCGCGGCCGCCTTCATAACCGGCAAATCGGAATCGCTGCCCATAACCACAAGCACTTTTGCGTCCATAAAAGTTACCTCCGTTAAATATACATTTGAAAATGATTAAATTGGCGAAAACTTCGCGAAGTCCTTTTCTTCATGTTATAAAATGTAAAATTTTTGCCGTGCGGAGCGCGTTCCCAGCCAACACAAAAAATACCGGTTTTGCCGGTATTTTTGACATTATCGAAAAATTTATGCCGCTCTCTTTGTGAAACAACACTCTATGAACACGGGCTTTGCGCCGCTTGCCTGGGCCAGCCGGAAGCGTCATAGGAACGGCGAACAATATCCGCCCCTAAAGCGGCCAGCGAATTTTCCAGCCGCTGATAACCGCGGTCAATGTAAAATACATTGTCAACCGTCGTCTCGCCGCGCGCGTAAAGCCCCATAAGCACCAAAGCCGCGCCCGCGCGCAAGTCGGTCGCTTCCACCTGCGCGCCCGTGATATTCTCTTTGCCCCGCACCACAGCCGCCTCGCCGATAATCTTGATGTCGGCTCCCATGCGGCGCATTTCATCAGCGTGCTTGAAGCGGTTTTCGAAAATGTTTTCCGCAATCACCGAAGTGCCGCAGGCGGTGACCGCATAGGCCATGAATTGCGGCTGCATATCGGTGGGGAACCCGGGATAGGGCATGGTGCGGATATCGGTGGCGCGCGGCCTCTTTTTGGCGATCACGCGCACCCCGGCGGAATCCTCCTTCACGATGACGCCGCTGCTTCTCAGCTTGGCGATGACGGCGGAAGAGCTTTGCGGGTCAAGGCCTTTCAGCAGGACGTCGCCGCCCGTGATGGCGGCGGCTATCATCAAGGTGCCGGCCTCAATGCGGTCGGGGATTACCTTGTGCTCCGCGCCTTTCAAGCGGTTCACGCCTTGCACGCGGATGGTGTCGGAACCGGCCCCCGTGACCCTCGCGCCCATTTTATTCAGGAAATCGGCCAGGTCAACCACTTCCGGCTCGCGCGCGGCATTGCGGATGACGGTGTCGCCGCAAGCCTTGACAGACGCCGTCATGATGTTTTCCGTGGCGCCCACGCTGGGAAAATCTAGACAGATTTCCGTTCCGTGCAAACAACTGGCTTTGGCCCTGATGCAGCTGCCGAAATCGCAGATCTCCGCACCCAGCTGGGTCAGGGCAGACATATGATAATTCATGGGACGCGAGCCGATGGCGCAGCCGCCGGGATAGGGCAGGCAGGCTGATGAAAATCGCGAGAGCAGCGGCCCCAAAATCAGGTTGGAGGCGCGCAGCTTTTTCATCAAAAACTCGGGGGCGTCCTTGTTTTCCAACTGGCGCGGGTCTATATGCAAAGAGCTTCCCTGCCAGCGGATCTTAACGCCGTAATGGCGCAGCACGTCGCACATGACAAAAACGTCTTCCAAAAGGGGGATCTTCTCAAAAAAACATTCTTCCTCGCATAAAAGGGAGGCCGCCAAAATCGGCAAAATGGCGTTCTTAGCGCCGCTGACCTCCGCTTCTCCCAAGAGGGGGTGTCCCCCCGTGATGATAAACCTTTCCAAGTCGCCGCACCCCGCTATTCTCCTATCATCTTCACCTCGGGAGCCAGCTCCACGCCGGTCACCTCTTTGACCCGGCGCTGCACCTCTTTGATGAGGGCGCTCACATCCGCGGCTTTCGCGCCCCCCAAATTGATAATGAAATTACCGTGTTTGCGGGAAACCATCGCCCCGCCCACCTGCATGCCGCGCAAACCCGCGATCTCGATCAGCCGCCCGGCATGGTCGTTTTGCGGATTGCGGAAAACGCTGCCGCAGGAGGGATATTCCAGCGGCTGCTTCACGCCGCGCAGATGCAGCAATTCGCCGATTTTGGCCCGGCTTTCCTGCGGGTCGCCCAGCGGCAGGGCCAGTTCCACGCCGCTGATCACGCCCGGCATGGCGGCGAGATTGCTCTCCCGGTAGGCAAATTCCAGTTCCCCGGCTTCCAACTCCCGTCTGGTGCCATTATATTCAACCATGACCACTTTGGTTACATATTGGCCGACGGTGCTTCCGTAGGCGCCGGCGTTCATGCGCACCGCACCGCCTAAGGAACCGGGGATGCCGGCCGCGAACTCCAGGCCGGAGAGACCGCGCGCGGCGGCTTCATGGGCCAGCGCGGGCAACATGGCTCCCGCCAAAGCGGAAACACCGCCTTCATGCCATTCGCAGGCCGCATATGGCTCGCCCATTTTTATCACCACGCCGCGTATGCCCTTATCCCCAACCAGAATATTGGAACCGTTGCCCACGACCACCCGGGGGATCTCGTTTTCCCAAAGGAAACGCAAAAGCGCGGCCAGCTCTTCCTCGTCGCCGGGAAAAGCCAAGAGATCAGCCGGGCCGCCGATCTTCCAGGTGGTGAATTTACGCATGGAGGCCTGCTGCAAAACCGGCTCCCCGAGCATGCTTTGCAGCTTATCCCGCAAAGATGTCTCGCTCAAATCGTCGCCTCCTTTTCATCCTTCAAGCGTCTGACAAATTCCTCGCCCGCGTTCCTGATGTCCCCAGCGCCCATGATCAGCACCATATCGCCGGTTCCGGTTTCTTTGAGCAGAAGCTCCACCACTTCTTCCTGGGTCTTGGCGTAAACGATCGGTTTATAGCCTGTCTTTTTGGCCTCCTCGACGATCAGGCGGGCGGAAACGCCCTCGATGGGCTGCTCAAAGGCCTCGTATATCTCATTGATGATCGTAAGATGGCTTTCGGCGAAGGAGCGCCCGAATTCCCCCTTCATCACCTGGGTGCGGGAATAGCGATGCGGTTGGAAAACCGTGATCAGGCGGCCCGGTTCGGTTTGGCGCGCTGCCGCAATGGTGGCCTTGATCTCCGTGGGGTGGTGGGCGTAATCGTCAATGACCACGATGTCGTTGACTTTTCCCAAAAGCTCGAAGCGCCGCCCTGTGCCGGAAAAGCCTGCCAGAGCTGCGGCAATGGCCTTAAATTCAAGACCGATGCGCGAACCGAGGGCTATGGCGGCCAAAGCGTTGGAGACATTGTGCTTTCCCGGAATGTTCAACTCTAAGCGGCCCAAAAACTTGCCCAGATGATAAATGTTGGAGCCGGAACCTCCGGCGGAAAAAACGAAGTCGCAAGCCGTATATTCCGCCCCGCCGCCACAAATGGAATAAGTCACATAATCGGCGGGGATCTCCTTCATGATTTTGCGCACTTGCGGGCAATCGGCGTTGACCACGGCAAAGCCGTCCTGCGGAAGCTGCCGCACATATATGGCAAAGGAATTGGTGATGTCGTCCATTGATTTATAAAAATCCATATGGTCTTCTTCGATATTGGTGATGACGGCGATGGCGGGGTGCAACAGCAAGAAGGTGCCGTCGCTTTCGTCGGCCTCCGCCACCAGATATTCCCCCTTGCCGCTCTTGCCGTTGCTGTTGATCTGCGGCAGGGTGCCGCCGATGATGATGGTCGGATCCATGCCGGTTTGCTCGAGAAGCAGAGAGATCATACCGCTGGTGGTGGTCTTTCCGTGAGAACCGGCGATGCCTATGCTGCGCTTTTGCCGCATGAGAAAAGAAAGCATCTGCGCCCGGCTGACCACGGGAAGGCCGCGCTTTTTGGCTTCCAGAAGCTCGCAGTTGTCGGCGGAAATGGCGGTGGAATGGACGGCCATCTCCGTGTCTTCCGGTATATTATCCGGCTGGTGCCCGATATATATCTGCGCGCCCAGGCTGCGCAGATGATCCAAAAGAAATGAATCGCTGAGATCTGAGCCGCTGATCTGATAGCCGTTATGCAGCAATATTTTGGCGATGCCGCTCATGCCGATGCCGCCTATGCCGATGAAATGAAGTTTTTTCGCCTGCAAATCTATCTCCCCTTCCCCATTCAAAACCCCGCCTTTGACAAGACGATCCCCACAATGGCGTCAAGCGCGCGCGGGTTGCCCATCCCGCAGGCCGCCGCGGAAAGCCGGCAGCGTCTTTCCTCATCACGTAAAAGCGGCAGGAGCATCCCCGCCAAGTCCCGCTCCAAGCGGTCGTCCTCCAGCACCAGGGCCGCCCCGTTCTTTTCCAGCGCCACGGCGTTGCTCATCTGATGGTTGGCGGCGGCGTGAGGATATGGCGAAAGCAACGCGGGCGTCCCGCGGCAGAGCAGTTCGGCCAGAAAAGAGGCGCCTGCCCTGGATAAAACGAGATCCGCCGCGGCCAAAGCCAAATCCATGCGATCCAGATAGGGGAAAAGCAAAATATCGCGGTTTTGCGCCAAACCCTTTTCTTCAACGGCCGCCTTGCCCTCCTCATAGCCTTTGGGCCCCGTTATATGTATTATGCGCGCGGGAGCGTTAAGGAGCGTGTCATAGACCGCCGCTGCCGCTTTATTTATGCTTTTCGCGCCCTGGCTGCCCCCGGTGATCAGCAGCAAAGGCTTTTTGCCCTCTTTTTTTTCGTCTATGCCGAAATAGACATAGGCTTCTTCCCTGTTCGCCGTCAATATCTCTTTACGCACGGGAAGGCCGGTGATAAACAGGCGCTCCTTGCGGGCAAAGTGGCGGCCGGCTTCGGCGAAGTTCAGGCAGACCGCCGCGGCATAACGGGACAAAAAACGGTTGGCCAAGCCGGGAAAGGCGTTCTGCTCATGCAGCACCACGGGCACTTTTGCCAGCACGGCGGCATATGCGGCGGGCGCGGAAACGAATCCCCCCGTCCCAACCACCACATCCGGACGCCATTCCTTGATGAGCGTTTTCGCCTGACGCAAACCGCGCAGATTCACCGCAAGGTCGGCCGCCGCCTTGAGGGAACGCCTGGTCAGGCCCCTGGCCTCAAAGGAAGCGAATTTCAGGCCGGCCTGGGCCGCCAAACGCTCTTCCAGCGAGTTCTTGCCGCCGAGATAAAGGATCTCCGCACCGGCCGCCTCCTTCAAGCCATCCGCGATGGCGATGGCGGGATAAATATGCCCGCCTGTCCCGCCGCCGCTCACGATGACCCGCGCTTTTCTCTTTTTCGAGTTATCTGTCATTTCAACCTCTATTCCATTTTAGCGTATTGCGAGATGTTGAGCAGGATGCCCACGGCAGCCAGGGAAACGACCAACGAGGTGCCTCCATAGCTGATGAAGGGCAAGGTGATGCCGGTCACCGGCAGCAGGCCGCAAACCACGCCCAGGTTGACGATGGCCTGTATGCCGATCATACAGGTCAGCCCCATGGCAAGAAAACTGCCGAAGCTGTCTTGCACCCGCACGGCGACGTTGAGCCCGCGCCAGACAAAAAGCGCGAAAAGTGCCAGAACCAAGGCGCAACCGATGAAGCCCAGCTCTTCCGCCAGCAC
>WRDJ01000025.1 GCA_009783495.1 Clostridiales bacterium
CGTCATTGCAAGCGCGGCGAAGCAATCAGTTTCATCTGCCGTTATTCCCTCCGGATTGCTTCGCCGCAAGCTCCTCGCAATGACATGTTTTTCAGATTCTTCGGTCGCTCTGCTCCTCAGAATGACAGTCTGTTCAGCTCCGCCGTTCCCCTTCCGTCCTCTGTCTTCCGTCATCTGTTATTGCAGCACCTTCTCGTTTCTCTCCAAAAACAAATCCCGCACCTGGCGAGCCATATCTTCCCGCAAAAGGCCGTTCATGGAAGGCGTGGCGAAGAAGCGGCCGGGCAATTTCACCTGCCGCGCGTCAAAGCCCAGGCTCTTCTTGATTTGCAGCTTGATGCGATAAATGCGGGCGGCGATCCCGTTCAGTTCCTCGTCGCTGTATTCCCTGTCCACACAAGCGAGGAGTTTCCTCACCGCCTCCCGGTCATAGACCTTGCGCGAAAAAAGGCAGATAACGAGGGTGTTGAGCAGGCAGCGTTCCAATTCCTCCCGGAAAAGTTTATCCGCCATCTCTTCCGGCAGCAGCCCTTCCGCATTCTTGCCCTGGTCGAGCGAATAGCCGCCATTGTCGAGATGCGAATGGCGCGCGCCCACCAAAGCCCCCACCAAAGAGCCGTATCCGGTGTGATAGCCGGGCATTTCATTGCCGGCGATCTGCATGGCGAATTCCTGCCCGCCATAGCGTTCGGCGGCCGCTTTCACGCCGTCGCCCAAAACGCGGTAAAACTCATTGACCCGCCGGGCGATGCAGCCGATGGCGTTCAGATAACCCTTGACTTCGCCGAAGCGCAGCGGCACAATGGTTTCTTCTTCGCCGATCAGCCCCCGCTCGAAAGCCTCGGTGGCCCAGCCCAGGCAAACCCCGGCGCTCATGGCGTCCAGCCCCTCGCCCTCCACCTGCTCGATCAGTTCCAGAATCTGCTCCCGTTTGCCCAGCCCCAGGAATGAACCGAGGGCAAAGAGCAATTCATAATCATATCCCACAGTCACTGCCTCATATTCATAACCGGCGCTGAATTCGCGGCGGAACTGCCCGATGTGAATGCAGCCCACCGGGCAGCCCACGCAGGCAATCTTGCGCACCAGGTTATTATCGGCGAAACTTTCCCCGCTGATCTCGCCGCCGTGCTCAAAGCTGGTCTGCTGCAGATTGCGGGTGGGCAGAGCCCCGGCTTTGTTGAGCGGGTCAATGTTGATGGAGGTTCCGGCGTCGTGATATTTGGCCATGACCTCGGTTTTGCAAACCTTGTCAAAGACCTCGCGGTAAACTTTGAAATATTGCCCGAACTTTTGTGAGCGCATGGAAATGTTGCCCGCGATGTGGATGGCCTTGAGGTTTTTGGAGCCGAAAACCGCGCCCAACCCCAGCCGCCCGAAATGGCGGTAGGTGTCCACGGAGACCATGGCGTATGAGCAGAGGTTTTCTCCCGCCGGCCCGATGCGGATGATGGAGCGTTTGCCGCCCCCCGGGTTCATGTCGCGGATGAACTGGCCGGTGCGGTCGCAATCCATGCGCCAGATGGCCCGCGCATCCTTGAATTCCACATTATAGGCGTCCATGGCGATATAAACCGGCTTTTCCGCTTTTCCCTTGATCACCAGCGCGTCAATGCCGCAATGCAGCATGGCGAAGGCCAGCCGCCCCCCGCCATAGCTTTCGCCCAGCTCGCCCGTCAATGGCGAGATGAAGAGAGCCGCCGTTTTGGTGATGACCGGAAATATGGTGGTGGCCGCGCCGATGGAAAGCACGATGGGCTGCGCTTCGTCCAGAGGGGGCTTGTCTGCCCGCATATGCTCCTGCAAGAGTTTGACCCCCACGCCCACCCCGCCCAGATAGGCCTTCAGGTCGTCCCTTTTTTCCACTTTGATCTCCTTGCTGCCCAGGTTGACGGTCATCACCCTGACATAGCTCTTGTTTTGCATCAGATCCCCTCCATCTGTAAACATTCGTGCGGGCAATATTTGGCGCACATCCCGCAATGGCGGCAAATGATCGGCGTTTTGGTGTCCTCATCGAAAAAGACCGCGCCCACCGGGCAGGCGCGCGCGCACCTTTGGCAGCCGATGCACAAATCGTTGTGCAAGAGCACCCCGCCGCCGGGATGGTTATCCAGAGCGCCGGTGGGGCAGGCCTCCTTGCATGGCCTTTCTTCCCGGCAGGCCACGCAGACCGCGGCCACGAAGCGCCCGGTCATGCCGCCCGAGGTCTTGATTTTGATCGCGCTCTTGTCCAGCGAATGGTCCTGGCGGTTGACGCCGGCGCAAACCAGCATGCAGGTATAGCAACCGATGCACCTGCTCATTCCTTCCGTGTGCAAAATGGCTTCCGTGGGCATTTACAATCGACTCCTTTTTTGTTTTCTTCACGCCCTCATATTTTTTACCAAAAAACATTTAATATGCGAAAAATATTTTGCGGGCCGGAAGCCCGCACCCCGCCGCCCGAACCCCTCACGGCAAAAAGTATCATTCAAAAAAGTATATTTCACCCGATATTTTGCCTTGCTGAATTGTATCATTAGTGAAGGTATAAAAAAACATCATGCACCCGGGATTTTTACCCGCCCAATCGTATTATCAGTGAGGGCATAAAATAAGTGTTTGTGACGCCGGTTTTCTTGCCCGCGTTTTTTCTCTGTCTGCCGGGCCGCATCCCTCTCCTCGGGGGACGGAAAAAGGTCAGCGGCTGAAACAAAAAGCTCCGTTCCATGAGGCGCGAAAAACCGCAAAAATCAAAAACCCCGGCTTTTCCCGCCGTTTTTATTTTTTCTTCTTTTTTTAGTTGCAAAATAAAGCTTTTTGTGTTATGATAAAATCGTTCCATCAGATTGTTACATATGATAAGATAATGAATCACGTCAAAAAATCAGAATGCCCTCAGAAAAAATTCAGTTGCGCTTCAGTCAAAGTTCAGAAACAAGTGTTATTTTATAGGCAACAGGAAGGAGAATTTATCATGAAAAAAATACTCGCACAAGCACTAATCCTGTTCTTAGTCCTTGCATTGGCTTTCTCGCTCACCGCCTGCAACACCCCCCTCATCACCGGAGACCCCTGCGGCACTTGCGGTAAAGAGCCTTGCGAATGTCCCGCCGAGACCTGCACGGTTTGCGGTAAAGAGGCCTGCGAATGCCCCGTCGAACTCTGCCCGCTTTGCGGGGTAAACCCCTGCGAATGCCCCGGGCCTTGCCCGGATTGCGGCAAAAGCCCCTGCATCTGCCCCCCGCCCGATCCCTGCGATTTTTGCGGGAAATATCCCTGTGAATGCCCCGAACCGCTGACAGCCTGCGCGGTTTGCGAAAGATTTATCTGCGTTTGTCCAAAAGGGCCCCAGCCCACCTCCTACGGGGAAGCATATATCAACTACTTCCTGCCCTTTGATTATTACATAGCTTACAGTTCCACCGACTTTGACGTCACCGGCGCCACCTATTATGAAACTGCGCAGCTCACCAAGACACTGAGAGGATATTATGTTATATGCGGTTCCAACCGCGATTTGTTCATTATCAATAAAAACAAATCCGATGCCTTCGAACAGACCATTTTTGACTGGTATCGGCCTCAGGACGAAGGTTTTCGCAGGGAGTTGCTCTCCGATATTCTCAATTTGTCCGAGCTTGATATTACGGTTATATCGGGAACCACAAGATACCTCTTTGGCGTCCCGGAATATATGAGATGCTATGTTAACTTTGCCGGCGTCATGGCAAGCGCCGGCAGCGGGGTCGTCGCGGGAAGGAACTGCGACATATTCACTTATACCGACACTTCTTATGACATCCCGGTCAGCTTCAAAGTCTGGATAGACAAAGAAACCGGCATTTGCCTGAAGCGCGCCTTTAACGAGGCCGCCGGAGCATGGCCGAACGTGAGGTTTACGGAATTTGAATGCACCGAATTCCGCCTGACCAATGTGAACCTGCCCGATCTGAATCCTGCTTCTTAGATTAGCAAAAGCCCCCCGCCAAACGGCCGTTTGGCGGGGGGTTTTCCTTTAAACCCTGATACCCGTTCATGCCCGGCCCAGCGCGCCCGCGCAGGCCTCGGCGATCTCCGGTCGGTTCATGGCATAGACGTGTATGCCGTCAACGCCTCCTTCGGCCAGCCCCCGCGCCTGCACGACGGCATATTCAATGCCCGCCGCGCAGAGCCCGGCAGGGTTGTTTTCGTATTTATGCAGAAGCTTTATGATGCGCGAAGGCAGCGAGGCCCCGCAAAGAAAAAGCATGCGCTCGATTTGCGCGCGGCTGAGAATGGGCATGATCCCCGCCGAAACGGGCAAAGTGACCCCGGCCGCCCGGATGCGCTCAAGAAAACGGAAAAAAACCTCGTTCTCAAAAAAGAGCTGCGAAATGAAAAAGTTCGCCCCGGCCTCCTCCTTGTCTTTCAAATATCTGATCCCGGCTTCAAGGTCCTCGCAGTCAATATGCCCCTCCGGATAGCAGGCCGCGCCGATGCACAAAGCCTTCTCCCGCGCGCGCAAGTCGCGAATGAGCTCCCCGGCATAATGATAATCGGATGAAACGGGCGCTTGCCCGCCCGGCGGCAGGTCGCCGCGCAGCGCCAGCACGTTCATGACGCCGCGTTCCAGCATATGCGTGAGCGAAGCCTCAATATCTGCCCGCGTTGAGGTGACGCAGGTCAGATGCGCCAGCGAAGGGATGCCGTAGCGCCGCTGAATGTGGTCGGCGATCCCGACGGTGCCGCTTTTTGCGCCGCTGCCGCCCGCGCCGCAGGTCACGCTGATGAAATCGGGCGAAAGCACGGCGATGCGCGAAAGCGCGTCATGGAGGACCCCGATATCCCCGCCCTCCTCTTTTTTCGGCGGAAAAACCTCGAAGGAAAGCACCGGCCGCCTTTGCCGGTATAATTCGCGTATGTTCATGATTACCTCCATCATGGCGGTTGTTTAAAAAACCTTGCTATGCATAATAAATATATACTACAAAACGAAAAGAAATGCAATGATTTCGGTTATTTATATCCTTCCAGCAAATAAACATTTCTGCGCACGGTCAGAACCCCCTCGGACGATCAGTGACCGCCTCTGCCGTGACCGCGCGTGAACGACCGGGCCGGCGACGCGGCAAAGTGATGCGCAGCCTATGTTGCCGGCATATTCACAACCCGCATTCCCCTTACATAATATGTTCTACACGCATATATGGGGGGTTTTTTCATGGGCACGGGAACCTTGATCGTAAAAGCCTATATGGCAAACGGCGCCGTGCCGGTAGAGGGCGCGAACGTCGAAATCACCGGCAAAAACGGGAACAACTTGTATAAACTGAAAACGGACGCTTCCGGCAAAACCGAAACCGCGGCGCTTTCCGCGCCGGATAAGGAATGTACCCTCGACCCGGATTATGGCGGCGCGACCTATTCCGTATGCCAGGCTAAAGTCAGCGCCCCGGGACTGGTCACGGAGATCATCAGCGGCGTGCAGATATTCGACACGGTGGAAGCCGTGCTGGAAGTAGAAATGCACCCCCTTCTTGAGGACGGGGAAAGTGAGAACGAGATTAATATTCCCCCGCATGAACAGGTCTTACGCGCCTCGCATGAGCAGGAAGGCCCGGCGCCCTCCTTGCCCGGAAGGGGCTTTCCGCGGGTCATCATCCCGGATTTCATAACCGTGCATCTGGGCAGATATAATGTGAGCGCGCGCAATATCAGGGTGCCCTTCCCGCTCTACGTCAAAAACGTGGCCTCCAGCGAAATTTATCCCACCTGGCCGGAAGCCTCTCTGGAAGCGAATATCCGGGCCATTATGAATTTCGCGCTCAACCGGGTCTATACCGGCTGGTACCGCATCAGGGACTATAATTTCGACATCACCAGTTCGACCGTCACAGATATGTATTTCGTGGAAGGGCGGGATATTTTCGCTAATATCGGCGTGGTCGTAGACCGGGTTATCGGCGAATATCTGCGCCGCCCCAATCACAACGAGCCTTTCTTCACCGAATTTTGCGACGGCAGGACGGTGAGCTGCGCCGGCATGTCGCAATGGGGAACGGTTACTTTAGCCAACCAGGGCTATTACCCGTTGCGCATCCTGCGCCATTATTATCCGGGCGACCTGATGATTGACAGCGCGCCCATAACCTCGATCACGGAATCTTTCCCCGGCGTTCCCCTCTCGCAGGGAAAACAAGGGCCGGACGTGGAACTGATGCAGAAATATCTCAACCGCATCCGCCAGAACTATCCGCTCATCACCAATATCCCCGACCCCAACGGCGTTTACGGAACGGATACGGTGGGCGCCGTGCGCTCTTTCCAGCAAATCGTTTCCCTGCCGCAAACCGGCGTCATTGACCGGGCCACCTGGAACAGGATCTGCTGGTATTATGTGGCTGTCACCAAGCTGGCCGAACTGACCAGCGAGGGCGACCGCATCGTCACGGGCACGATCCCGCCCAATTCGGTGATCAGCATGGGCGCGAAAGGCGGCCTGGTCACCCGCCTGCAATTTATGCTTACTTATGTCGCGCAGTTTTATCCCGAGATCCCGGAGGTGGCGCAGGACGGCGCTTTCGGCTCCGGCACGAGAAACGCCGTCATGGCCTTTCAGGAACGCTTCGGCCTGACCCCGGACGGCGTGACCGGCCCCGCTACCTGGGCCGAGCTTTATGAAGTCTATTTTGCCGTCAAAGGCACGGTTCCGGATCAGCCCCCGCCGCCGCCCGACGGCCCCGTTTTCCCCGGCACGGCGCTCAGATTAGGTTCGCGCGGGGAGGACGTGCGCCTCATGCAGCAATACCTGAACGCGCTCTCAACGATTTATCCTAACATCCCCAGGATCACGGCAGACGGCGTATTCGGCCCGGCCACGGAAAACGCAGTCATGGCCTTCCAGCGGCAATTCGGCCTGACCCCCGACGGCGTAATCGGCCGCCTCACCTGGAACGCCGTCGTTGACCAGTATAACCGCCTTCCCGCCTCTCCCCCGCCCGGCGGCCCGGCTTATCCGGGAACCCCGCTCAGGGTGGGCTCACGCGGGGAGGACGTGCGCATCATGCAACAATACCTGAACGCGCTCTCAACGGTTTATCCTAACATCCCCAGGATCACGGCAGACGGAGTTTTCGGCCCGGCCACCCAGAACGCCGTCATGGCCTTCCAGCGTCAATTCGGTCTGACTCCCGACGGCGTGATCGGCCCCGTCACCTGGAACTCCATAGTGGCGCAATATAACCGCCTGCCTGAATCTCCGCCGCCCGGCCCGGCCTATCCCGGCGCGCCGCTGCGCCTGGGTTCGCGCGGGGAGAGCGTGCGCCTGATGCAGCAATACTTAAACGCCATCCGGGCCGCCTTTCCCTCCATTCCTCAGGTCACGGCCGACGGGGTTTTCGGCCCGCTCACAGAAAACGCGGTGATGGCTTTTCAACGGCAGTTCGGCCTGACCCCGGACGGCGTAATCGGCCCCGTCACCTGGAACTCCATCGTCACGCAATATAACAACCTTGCCGCCGGTTCAACGCCCGTCATCGCGCTGGACCCGGGCCACGGCGGCAGCGACCCGGGCGCGGTGAACGGCGCGCGCCTGGAAAAGAACGACAACCTCAACATGGCCTTGGCCGTGCGCCGCATATTGCAAGCGCAAGGGCATCGGGTGGTCATGACCAGAAGCACGGACGTTTATATCCCCCTGGCGGAA
>WRDJ01000026.1 GCA_009783495.1 Clostridiales bacterium
GTAAGGGGGAGCAAAAGACCTTTTCCACGCCCAGCAGGTGGAGCGCGGCACAGCTCCCCACGATGTCAATTATGGCGTCCACGGCGCCCACCTCGTGGAAGCGCACTTCCTCAAGGGCGCAGCCGTGTATTTTGGCCTCGGCCTGCGCCAGACGGGCGAAAACCGCCTGCGCGTTGGCTTCCACCTTGGCGGGCAGACCGGCCGCCGCGATGATTTTCCCGATCTCGCTCAGGCCGCGGTGCGCGTGTTCATGCGGGAAGGCCACCGAGACCTGCAAGGCGCGCAAATGCTGCTTTTCCGTTTCCCGCGTTTCCAACCGCCAACCCGGGAGTGGCAGGCGCGCCAGCAGCCCTTTTATCTTTTCCGCCTCCGCCCCGGCGTCTATGAGAGCGGCCAGCGACATATCACCGCTGATGCCGGCCGCGCAGTCAAAATATGCGATTTTCATAAAACAACACCTTTTCTGTTTAATTCAGCATCCATGCTGCCGCTTTTGAACCCCTCCAAGTCGGCGCATATATAGGTGAAGCCGAGTTGGCGCAAGGGCGGGATCAATCCGTGCGCGCTTTTCGCCAGCCGGGGAAGCTGCTCTTTGGGGACTTCGATGCGGCAGATGAGCCCATGATGGCGCAAACGCGCCGCCGCGAAGCCAGCTTCTGCGAGAAGCGCCTCGCCTTTTTCCACGGCGCACAGGGCTTCCGGCGTCAGGCGCGCGTGATAGGGGAAACGGGTGGCCAGGCAGCCGGAAGCCGGGCGGTTCCAGTTGGCCAGGCCCGCCGCCCGCGCCAATTGGCGTATCTCCCCTTTATTCAGCCCGGCTTCAAAGAGGGGCTGCCAAACCCCCAGTTCCAGCGCGGCGCGCTTGCCGGGGCGGAACTCCCCGGCATCGTCGGCATTGCTGCCGTCGGCGATACACACCAGGCCTTTTTCCTCGGCCAGTTCGCGCAGGGCGGAGAAGATCATTCTCTTGCAAAAATAGCAGCGATCCGGGGTGTTTTGCGCGATTTCCGGCGCGCCGAGCACGTCCATCGGCAACGCCTGCCAGGGCACGCCCAGCGTTTGCGTCGTTTCGCGGGCCGAGAGCAGGTCGCTTCTCTTCATCAGGGGGTGGTCGGCGGTGACGGCCAGCACGCGCCCGGGGAGGGCGTTCGCCGCGGCATAGAGCAAAAAGGAGCTGTCAGTTCCGCCGGAACAGCCCGCAAGCAGGCTTTCCCGTCCGGCCAGAGCTTGCAGCAGCCCGCGCCATTTTTCCTTGAGCGGCGGCAGAAGTGAATCCTCATTGATTTTCTTCATACTTATATACTTCCTGTTTTTGTGATATAATATGTCCGGCAAGATTCTTATTCCGGCAATTCGCGTTTCGCCCCGTCAAACCCTTTTTTTGACTTTCTTAAGAGCAGCGGCTTAACAATATTTGTATGGTAAAAAGGGAAACGGCGCGCCATAATATAATATATAATGATTTGATATATGAGATTTTTTCTGATTTGACGAAAGGGATGGCTGATGGAGGCTGTTTTGCAGGGGTTGATAGAGGGGTTCCGCGAGGAACTGACCGCCGATACGATGCGGATTTTGCGCCTGCCTTCGGTTATCGGCCGACCGGCCGGTGGCGCCCCTTTCGGCCGGGAGATCAATGAGGCTTTGCGGGCCGTTCTTGCGTTGGGCAGGGAAATGGGTTTTTCCTGCCGCTCGTTGGACGGCTATGCAGGTGTGGTTGACTATTTCTGCGGGGATGCGAACGCTTCCCCGCTGGGCATCCTCGCGCATATTGACGTGGTGCCGCCGGGTGAAGGCTGGAGCCGTCCCCCCTTCGGCGCGCTCTTGCAGGACGGGCGCATTTACGCGCGCGGGGCGCTGGATGACAAAGGCCCTTTGATGGCGGCCTTATATGCCATGCGTGCGGTCAAGGAAGCGGGTTTGCCGCTCTCAAGGCCGGTGCGCCTGATCATCGGCTGCGACGAGGAAAGCGGCTTCCGCTGCATGAAGCATTATCTCAAGCATGAAAGCCCGCCTGTTTTCGGTTTTGTCCCGGACGCCGGGTTTCCGCTGGTTTTTGCCGAGAAGGGCATTTTCCAGTTCCGCGTGGGTTGCCCGCCGCAACCTGGCGCGCAAAAGGGCGATATAGAATTGCTTTCCCTGCGCGGCGGCGACGCGGTCAACATGGTGCCCGCCTGCGCCGCGGCCCAGCTCAGGGTGACGGCGGCGGGGCAAGAGCGGATGGAACGGGCCTGTGCCGGTTTCGCGGGGAAAGGGCGGCTTTCTCTTCATACGGAAGGGGAGATCGCGCGGGTGAGCGCGGCGGGCAGGGCGGCCCACGCTTCCCTGCCGGAAAGCGGCGAGAACGCCATAACGCTGCTGCTGGACTTTTTGTGCGGGTTGACATTGGTTCCCGGCGATAAAACGAGCTTTATCAATGCGCTTTGCCGGCTTTTCGGCGGGGACAGCGCCGGAAGCGGCGCGGGGATTGCCGTGAGCGACGAAATGAGCGGCCCCCTCACCTTATCCCTGAATATGATCGAGGTCAATGAAGATGTTGCGGAAGCCAATCTGGATATGCGGTATCCCGTGACGGCGGAGTTTGCCCCGCTGTGGCGGAAGCTCACGGAAGCCTGCGCCGCTTCCGGGCTGGAGGTTCACGCGGGGCAACACAAGGAGCCGCTTTTCGCAGAAAAGGAAAGCCCTTTGGTTGCGACTCTGCTGCAGGTTTATCGCGATGTCACCGGGGACGCTTCCCCGCCGCTTGCCATCGGAGGCGGCACCTATAGCCGCGCCATGAAGAACTTTGTCGCCTTCGGCCCGCTTTTGCCCGGACGGGAAAGCTTGGCGCACCGTGCCGACGAATATATAGAAACGGCGGATTTGCTGCTTATTACGAAGATTTATGCCGAAGCGATTTACCGGCTGGCCGGGGTCTGCCGGCTTTAACAGAGAGGGGTGCAGTGAATGGGAACACCGTTGATTTTGCTGGCTGTCGGGGGCGGAGTGATGCTGGTGGTGATTTTATCCGCGCTGGCCGTCGGTTATTTGGAAAAGGAACGCGAACCGCGGCCGGAAGTCCCGGACGATGTTTTGCAGGATCTGCTTAAATCTGCCAAGACGGAAGAGGAAAGGGCTCATATCCTGCGTATGGCGCAGGAGCAGGGCGTAGCCGGAGCCGGGGAACTGACGCTCGCTTTTGCCGGGCCGGAGCCCGGTCAAGAACCCGCGCCGCCGCCGGAGAATTCCGAGAACATAGAAGAAACGTGCGAGCCGGAAAAGCCGGGCGAACCGAAAGACATAGAAGAACCGCAAGAGGCAAACGAGCAGAAAGGCATAGACGAGGCGCACGAGCCGGAAGAGGCGTATATGCAAGTCGAGACTTACAAGCGGGAAAAGCCGAAACAGCCGGAACAGACGAAACAAACGATTCGGGGGACATGGAACAGCTTCTGCTCCCGCTTGAGCAAGACGGCGGCCTTGTGGCGGAAGAAAGCGGCGTTTTGGCAAAACAAAGGCAAGGGGTGAGAAGGAAGAAGGCAGACGAAAAGCCCCCCTTTATTTGACAGAAGTGACCGAGGGTTTTGAACATGAAAACAAAAGGAGAAAGAAAAATGGGCAAGAGCAAATTGATTCCGGCAAGAGAGCAGATCGGCGCGGAATATAAGTGGAACACGGAAGCGGTTTACGGTTCCGTGGAGGAATGGGAGGCCGATTTCAGCCGGCTGAAAGAGCTGATCCCCGAGGCCCGGCAATATGCCGGAAAGCTGGCGCAGGGGGCGGAGACTTTTCTGGCCTGCCTGCGTTTCCAGGAAGAATTGGGGCGGCTGACCGACAAAGTTTATCTATACGCCGCGATGAAGAAAGATGAGGATAACAACGAAAGCCTTTATCAGTCGCTCAAAGAGCGCATCCACGCTCTGGCGGTGGAAGCGGGGGCGGCGTTTTCCTTTTTCGTGCCGGAGGTGCTGGCGCTGCCCGGCGAACTGCTCGACGGCTATCTGCAAGACGAACGGCTGGCCCTATACCGCAAGCATATCGCCGACATCAGGCGTTTCCGCGCGCACACCCTTTCCGCTTCCGAAGAGCAGATCGTCGCCCTGGCCGGGGAAATGGCCGCCGCGCCCAAGAATATTTTTTCCATGCTCAACAACGCGGATATGGCCTTTCCGCAGGTGGCCAACGGGGAGGGGGAGCAAGAGCAGCTTTCCCACGGCAACTATATCCGTCTGATGGAAAGCCAGAAGCGCGAGGTGCGCCGGGGGGCCTTTGCCGCGCTTTACGCCACCTATGGAGAAAACAAGAACACCTTGGCCGCCGCCCTGGCCGCCGCGGTGAAGAAGGATGTTTTCTTCGCCAAAGTGCGCAAATATGAAAGCTGCCTTGAAGCCGCGCTTTTCGACGATAATATCTCCACCGCTGTCTATGACGGGCTGATCGAAGCGGTGCGCGCTTCCCTGCCGCTCTTTTCCCGCTATCTGCGCATGAGGAAAGACGCCTTGGCTCTCGACAAGCTGCATATGTATGATGTTTACGCGCCGCTTGTTTTCGGGGAGAAAAAGAAGTTCCCTTATGAAGAAGCCGTTGAGACGGTTTGCCGGGCGCTTGCGCCCTTGGGGGAGGAATATCTGGCCGCGGCGCGCGAGGGGCTCAAAAACGGCTGGGTGGATGTTTATGAGAACAAGGGCAAGACGCCGGGGGCTTATTCCAGCGGCATTTACGACAGCGCGCCCTATATCCTGATGAATTATCAGGATAATTTGAACAGCGTTTTCACCTTGGCGCATGAGCTTGGCCATTCCATGCACTCCTATTACAGCTGGAAAACCCAGCCCTATATTTACGCCGATTACAAGATTTTCGTTGCGGAGGTCGCTTCCACGGTCAACGAGATCCTCTTGGCCGACCATCTGTTGCGGCACAGCCAAAGTCTGGGGGAAAAGCTGGACGTGATCAACCGCTATCTGGAGGAATTCCGCGGCACGGTTTTCCGCCAGACCATGTTCGCCGAGTTCGAGCGCGACATCCATCAGGCGGTGGAGCAAGGGGGCGCTTTGACGGCGGAGGATTTGAGCAGGATTTATTATAAACTGAACGAGGATTATTTCGGCGCGGATGTCTGCCTTGACCGCGAGATCGCCCTGGAGTGGGCGCGCATCCCCCATTTTTATAACGCCTTTTATGTCTATAAATATGCCACCGGCTTTTCCGCCGCCCAGGCTTTGGCCGGGGAATTGCTCAAAGAGGGCGAGGAGGGCCGTCTGGCGCGGGAACGCTATCTGCGCTTTCTTTCTGGGGGCGGCAGCGAAGACCCGCTCGTGCTTTTGCGGCAGGCCGGGGTTGACATGGAAAGCCCGCAGCCGGTTTTGCAGGCGATGAAGCAGTTTGAGAAGATGCTGGACGAATTTGAGACGTCGTCGGTAATCCTATAGTCCGGGGGGCATAAGTTGCGCTTGTAAGGCGGCCCGCCGCTCACCCGGGCCGGGCAAGCAGGTGTTTGCGGAACTCGCGTAAAATCATCAAGGTCATCTCGTCCTTGTCGGCGAAGCCCTCGCGCAGGAAGGCCTTGTAAAGGGTGCTGCCGCGGCGCAGCAATTTAAGCCGGATCATGGTGCCGGGGCCGGCCTGATATTTCTCCAAAAGACCGTAAGGGGTTTGCGCCAGTTCGCATATAAAACTTTCCGTAAAGAGCTTTTCTATTCTGGAAAAGCTCTTTTCTATTTCTTCGTAATTAAATCCATTTTTATCACCTCAAATCATGCTTTATAACATATTGCATATTACAAAACATAACATATTAACATGATATATGTCAAATTATGCTTATGATGAGGTGATGAGGATGAAAAACGAGCGGATTCCTATCAAGAAAGGGGCTATGAAAGGAGAGGACGGGCATAAAATCTTTTCCATACGCATCAAGGAAGAAACAGTCGCGGCGCTTGACAAAATCGCCAGCGAAAGCAACCGTTCCAGAAACGAACTGATAAATATATTTCTGGAATATGGCGTAGAGAGATATGAAATTGTGGAATAAGAAAAGCTCAAGGCGAGGAAGATGAAAACGAGAATCAGAGATTTAAGGGAAGATAAAGATATTACACAACAACAGATGGCAGACTTTTTGAATGTCACACAAGCCACTTATTCCCGATACGAAAGCGGGGAGTTGGATATTCCAAGTATGGCGTTGATAAAATTATCTCAGTATTATAAGACCAGCGTAGACTATTTGCTTGGGCTGACGGACAACCCCATGCCGTATGAGCGCAAGCGGTCGAGGTGAAGAGAATCGTTTTAAACAAAAGAAGCGCCCCGGATAAGGCGTTTCTTTCTTTATACCTGCAAGCAACCTGTTTTATATTGAGAGAAAAGGGCGGCCGGGCCGCAAAGAAAATGTAAAATAAAGGAATCTTTTCCCCTCTGCGCGAATAGGCAAAGGATAAAGGTGTCGTAAACCTGCCGTAAATTCAGGGATAGCCTTTCCGTTTTCGGGGCAGGCCTATCTATATTGTTATGTCAAGGAGGCCCGCGTTATGTCCAAACGTCTCGCGCTCCCCCGCTTGTTTGAGCTGAAAGCGGCGGGAGAAAAAATTACCATGCTCACGGCCTATGATTATCCCACGGCGCTCCTGGCGGATAAAAGCGGCATAGACCTGCTTCTGGTGGGCGATTCACTGGGCATGGCCGTTTTGGGCTATGAGAGCACGGTGCCGGTGACCATGGAGGAAATGTTGCATCATACACGCGCGGCGGCGCGCGGGGCCGGGCAAACCCCGGTGGTGGCGGATCTGCCTTTCGGCTCATATCAAACCGGGGCGGGGCCGGCCCTTGCCAACGCCATACGCCTGGTCAAGGAGGGCGGGGCGGATGCCGTCAAGCTGGAAGGCGGCGCGGAAGCCGCGAACACCTTGGCCGAGATCGTGAAAACCGGCGTCCCGGTGATGGGGCATATCGGCGTGACCCCGCAAAGCGCCGCCTTGGCGGGCGGATATAAGGTGCAGGGCCGGGATGA
Source organism: Clostridiales bacterium (assembly GCA_009783495.1). Lineage (GTDB taxonomy): Bacteria > Bacillota > Dehalobacteriia > UBA4068 > UBA4068 > WRDJ01. The sequence goes on from WRDJ01000026.1 coordinate 6,995, forward strand.
GGCAGGGGCGCGGGCGCTCTTGCGGGCGGCCCTCTCTTTGCAGGAGGCGGGGGCTTTCGCCGTCGTTTTGGAATGTGTGGCTGCCGAAGCCGCGGCTTGGATCAGCCGCCAACTGCGCATCCCGGCCATCGGCATCGGCTCGAGCGGCGATTGCGACGGGCAGGTGCTGGTTTGTTATGATATGCTGGGTCTGACCTGCGGTTTCATTCCTTCTTTCGTGAAGAAATACGCCGGTTTTGCGGGAGATGCGCAAAGAGCCTTCGCCGCATACGCCGAAGAAGTGCGCAGCGGGGTTTTCCCGGCGCGTGAGCAGAGCTTTTTCATGCTTGAGGGCGAGGCGCGCAAGCTGGAAGATTCCTGAAAACAAGAGGCAAGAGAGGCGAGCAGAGCAAGGAGCGGGGAGAGCGAGGGAACGAGCTAAAGTGCTGACGAGAAGCCCGGTTTCTTTTTGACTTCCGTCTGCTGACCCCTGACTTCTGTTTATGCGCCGCCTATGTTGCCGACAAGGAGAGAATAATGAAGACTCTTATCATCGGAGCGGGGGCCCTGGGCTGCTTTTTTGGCGGCATGCTGGCTTCCCACGGGGCGGA
>WRDJ01000027.1 GCA_009783495.1 Clostridiales bacterium
CAGCCGCTGCTTGAACCGTTCCCTGCCCTCGCCCTCCCGCTGACGCGCACCCAAACCCTTGTGCAGGTCATAACTGTGATTCTGAAATTCCGCCAGGCCGCTTTCCGCCATTTCTGTGATCTGCGGCCAGGTCAAATGCGGAAAATGGGCGTTCTCGCACCCGTTTGCGGAATACTGGTCGGCCAGAATCCCGATGACGGAAAATACCGCCTTCATCTCATATTTTTGCAAAAGCGGAAAAACATAACGGTAATCGCTGTAATAGCCGTCGTCGAAGGTCAGCATGATCGGTTTTTCCGGCAGCGGCACGCCCTCATTGACGAAGGCCAGCAAGTCGCTCACCGTCACCGTGACGTAGCCATGCTCCCGCAAATAGAGCAGGTCGCTTTCAAATTCCGCCGGCGTGATGGTATATTTCCCCAGCGAACCCTGGTTTTCGCTCAAGCGGTGATACATAACTATGGGGATCGGAACCTCTCCGCGCGCTTCCGCTTCCCCGCCCAAATCCGGGCAAGCCGCCGGGGCGTAAAGCAAGGTCTTTTCCCGGGATAATTCCTCCCCCCGCTCCCGATAAGGCGAGGCAGGCAGAACCGGCCGCGCTTGATGAAGCAGCGGCTCGTCAAAATCATATTTGCGGGAAAATTCCTTGCTTTGCGGATCCCTCACGGTGACGCTGCGGTTTTTCTGCAAAAGCTGGGTAATGGCGCATAAATCCACCCAGATTTCCTTCTCCCCCTGCTCCTGCGAGGGATCAAAAATCAACTGCAAGCCGAAGTGCAGATGCGTTTCCTTGATATTATTAGAGTTTTCTTTGACGCTATAGCCGGTGCGCCCCATATAGCCGATGACGTCGCCCGCCTTGACTACCTGCCCTTCCTCAAGGCCAGCGTGATAGGGGCGGTTTTTGCGCAAATGGGCATAATAATAGTAACGCAGGCCGTCAAAACTGCGGATGCCGATGCGCCAGCCGCCATATTGGTTCCAACCCAGCACCTGCACCACACCGCTTTCCACCGCCACGATTGGCGTGCCGGTCACCCCGAAAAGGTCATGTCCCAGGTGAGCGCGTCCATAACCGTAGGAACGGCGCTCGCCGAAATCGTCATAAGCGTCATATGCAAAGCCGGCGGCAATGGGCGAAAAGACCTTCAAGCCATATCTCTCCTCCCAAACCGTTTTCTCCGGGTCGCTCCTATCCGGGACGCACACACGGAAGCGGCCCACAAATTCGCCCAGAACCGCGCGGCAAGCCTCAAGATAATAGGGATAGGCTTTCAGCCCCGCGCTCAGTTCCTCCATGCTCTGCCCAGCCCGCAGCTTTTCCGCCAAAACGCAGAGGTCTTTTTCTTTATACCCGGAAAAATCACCGCCGTATTTCGCCGAGAGAAAAGCCAAAAGCTCCACCCAATCCAGCGGCTTGTTCGCGCTCCGGCTTTCTATGTCTATTTGCAGCGCTTTTTCCATCGCGGCATAGGAAACGCCGAAATCCACCCATTTGATAAAATCCTGCTCTTCCCCGGTTGACCAAGCGGCCCCGCCGCAAGAAAACAAAAAAACGGCCAGTAAGAACACCCCTATATATTTACACGCAGTACGCATAAAGCCCACCCCTTTTCCGCCATGAATAGAGGTTCTTATTATGAACCGAAAAAGGCGGCTTGATGTCGAGAAAAAAACGGCATTATTGTCAGATTATTACGGAGCAAAACAAATCGCCGCCTGCGGGAATATACTGCTTATAGGGGGTGATAACATGGGCGTTTTTCTCTTCCTCGTATTCCTCACCATAGCGATACTTTCGTTTTTTCTCATCAGCCCGCTGCTGTTGATCCTGGTGATTCCCTGCTTGATATACAGATTCTTCTTCTGCTCCCCACCGGAATAGCGCGGGGTTTTCTTTGCCATTTCCAGGCAGAAAAGCCAATCAATGTCTGTTTATTTTTCCCAAAAAAGGCGCAGGCTATTTTCGTTCGCCCTGTTCGCCCCGTCATTTAAGCGCCGTCGGCAGCGAATCCACGGAAATTAAGGAGTTTTTATGAAACTTATCAAATCCCCCGTTAAAATGCTTCTCCTGCTTCTCGCGCTGCTCGGGCTGTTCAGCCCGCCCCTTTGCGCCGCCGCCGCGGACGGAAGCTGGGGCCTCTCTTTCCCGCAGCCGGGCCAAAAACCCCACGGCAACGCCTCCGCGTCATCCCTGCTCGCTTATGACGCCTGGTTCGTGGGCAGCGGCGAAGAAAAAGTCATTTACCTCACCTTCGACGCGGGCTATGAGAACGGCAACACCGCGCCCATCCTCGACGCGTTGAAAAAAGAGCAGGTCCCGGCCGCCTTCTTCCTCGTCGGCGCCTATATCCGCGACAACCCGGAACTGACGCGCCGCATTGCCGAAGAAGGCCATCTGGTTTGCAATCACACCATGAACCACCCGGATATGTCGGCCATCTCCGGCAAAGAGGCTTTCGCCGGAGAACTGGCGCGCGCGGAAGAGCTTTATCGCAGCGTTACCGGTCGGGAGATGAGCAAATATTATCGCCCGCCCAGCGGCAAATATAGCACGGCCAACCTGCAAATGGCCAAGGAACTGGGCTATAAAACCGTTTTCTGGAGCCTCGCCTATGTTGACTGGCTGCAGGACAAGCAGCCCGCCAAGGAAGAAGCCTTTGCCAAGCTCATGCCGCGTCTGCATCCCGGCACGGTGCTGCTTTTGCACACCACCTCGCAAACCAACGCCCTCATCCTGGAAGAACTGATCGCGCGCTGCCAGGCGCTGGGCTACCGCTTTGAAAGCCTCCCCTTCCTCACCGGGGGAACGGCCGGGTGACCCCTTCGCCGCCTCTCCCCGCCCGCTTATGCTTTGGCCGATATTCTCCTTAGGGCGCGCCTTGTGCGCCCGCATAATAAAAACCCGCCGTACTCCATCCATAAGAACGGCCCCCTTCTTGAGCGAAGGGGGCCGTTCTTTCTCAGGTTCTAAAACCGGTTCAGCACATAGCGGTTGAAGTGGAACAAAGGCCGCTTCATTTTCGTGTAAACGGTGGTATAAAGGGATTGCGTCATCTCGTCATAACAACGCCTCATCAGGTTTGCTTCATTGTCGCTGACGTCGTTTTTGCTGTAAACCGCTTTGGAAAAGATGTCGGCCAGGTCGGTGAGCGTCGCGCCCACATCAATGAAAGCGAGCTTGGCGCCGACGCGGGAAGCATAGCCGAACGAGGTTTCCGTATCAAGCATGGGCAGGCCGTAAAGCCCGGCAGCCTTCTTCAGGCGGTTGAAATATGCCGTGGAGGCGTTCCTGTTGGAAAGCGTGGAGAGCCCCGAAAGCCTTCTGCTATAATTCCGGCGGAAATAAGTGTATAACATCCCGCCCCCCAAAACGAGGGCCGCAATGATGGCGGTGGTGGTCAGCAAAGCTTTCAGCCAGTCCGGCATAGGAGGCGTGGGCGGCTTGATCGTCGCGCAGATGCAGGGGGATTCGCCGCAATCATCACAAGGCGGCGGCGGGCAGACGCAGGGATATTCGCCACAAACCAGGCAAGGCGGCGGCGGGCAGACGCAGGGATATTCGCCGCATTCCGGGCAAGGCGGCGGCGGGCAGACGCAGGGATATTCGCCGCATTCCGGGCAAGGCGGCGGCGGGCAGACGCAGGGATATTCGCCGCAAAGCTCACAGGGTTCGGGCGGGCAAGTGCAGGGATCGTCGCCGCAAATTTCACAGGGTTCGTGATCGGGGCAGACGCAGGGATATTGGCCGCAAATCAGGCAGTCGCTGGGCGTGGGCGTCTCGCAGATGCAGGGAACTTCGCCGCATTTCTCACAGGGTTCGGGCGGGCAGGTGCAGGGATAGTCGCCGCAAACCGGGCAAAATTGCGCGCAGGAGCAGGGAAGGGGCCCGCCGCAAAGAGGACATGTGAAGAGTTCATGGTGCGGGAATTCTCTGTCATCATCGTCATCATCGCCATTACCGATGATGGGTACAAGGCTATCAATAGGCGGGAGATTCCAGTCAATTTCGTCGGTATAAAACTCTTCATAAAGAACCGGGGTGGCCTCAAAGGGAATCCAGCCGAACCCGGGGAAATAGGCCTCGACCCAGGCATGGGCGTTAGCGGGAGTCAGGGTAAAGGTGAATTCATCCGGCGACACATTGGGGAGATAGAAGCCCTCCACCAGGCGCGTCGGCACGCCCACGCAGCGGGCCATCACGGCCAGCGCGGAAGCATAGTGAGCGCAATAGCCTTTTTGCAGCTCAAAGATGAAATAGTCAACAAAATCCCCTTCTTCGTTGATGAGGCCCTCCTCAACAACATACTGGAAATTCTGCAGATATTCGATCAAGACCCTCATCTTGTCATAGGCGTTGTCCCAGCCAAAGGTGAAATCTTCAGCCGCTTTGCGCACGCGTTCGGGAAGAGAATCCGGCAACTGCAGATAATCGTCCAGCCTCACACCCAGCTCCGCATAATTCGCAGAAGCTTTTCTCAGGGCTTCCGTGAGGATCTCATCCGTCCAGTCAACCGAGACATAGGTCACGGTGTAATTGCTTTGCGCGGGCAGCGTGGGCTTGACAAAAACCCCGCCGTGACGGCCGGTATAAAGATCCACTTTTTCACTGATCGTCATATTGCGCGGAAGCGAGGGCGTGAAAGCATACCAGGTGGGCATAGCGCCGGCATAAACTTTCACGAATTTTTCCTCCCAGGGTAACCCTATCCTCCCGGCGCTCTCAACGAAAGCGGCGGATTCGCCCATCATGTTCAAGGAAGAAAGCATGCCGTGGGAAACCATGTCGTTATACGCGGAATCCAACCAACCCCTGCCCGAATAATTATCTTTAAACAGGCCGGCGAGATAGAGCTGCTCACTGGCTGTGACGTCCATCTCAAGATACCCGGGGGCAGGCGGCGGTTCGATGAAGGGGTCGTCCTCCGGCGGCTTCTTTTTATCGTCTTCAATAATGCTTGCCAGAGGGAAAAGAGGGGCCGGCTTGGGAATGATATAGGTCAGAAAAAGGACGCCCAGGCACATCGGGATAAGCGCCAGGGAAAAGACGGCGTTCGGCCTGACGCGCCTCTTCTTCGGGGCGGCTTCCGGTCGTCCCTGCACAGTAAACAGGTTCAGCTTGCAGACAAGCATGACGGTGAAGCAAAAGACGAAAATGACCACCGCCTCTTTCGACAGGACAAGATTTAACATCATGTTCCATAAGAGCAAAATGAAACCGAGGCCTCCCAGCATATAAAGCTCCCAATGCTTTTTCAGGCTCAGCACCGCGGCCAGGCAAACAAGCAGGGCCGGCACGCCGACCATCGGCAAGGCATAGGCGCCTATATACGGCAGCTCTCCGTTAATAAACGAGAACAGCTCGCGCATCAGCGGCCTGACCCCCTCAAACATATAATAATTGAGGTAGCTTTTGAAAGCGATGGGCAACGCGATGCAAAAGAGGGCAATGCAGGCGATGAGTGAGATTTTGTTATAAAGCATGGCGAGAAAAAACACGGTGAAAAACACGCTCAGAACGACAAGCGTCAACGCGTCCACTTCGATCCATGTCGAACGGAAGATCAGCAGCAGGAGCGCGAAAGAAGACACTGCGCTGATAAGGAAAAAGTAGATATACTCGGAAATTGCGTGCTTTTTCATATGGCCTCCTTTTCTGCGGCAAGCGGCCGCTCCTCCACGGTTTTCTCGACCCTGACCTTGTTAACCGTTGCGCCGGCGGCTTCCAGCCAGTCTATCAGGCGGTCTGCGCTGCGATCCTGCGCGAGGCCGCCATAAGTGAAATAGGTGATAAACACCCTGTGCCGGCGGCTCAACAGATCCATGATCTCGCCATATGCCGCCTGATCCATGCCCGGAGTAAAAACCACGATGTTCATGCTGCTGATGACTTCCCGGTCAATCAGGGCGAGACAAGAGCCCAATTCATCCGGCTTGTTTTCAAAGGGCAAAACGGCAAGCAACCGGAGCGGGTCGCCCAACACCGTCCCCGGCTCGATGGCAACCTTCTTTTCATCGTTCACGCCATACACGAATTCCACCGGCAAGCGGCTGCGGTCGAAGAAAAAGAAAGATGAAAGCACATAAGAGATGATGCCGTCCTCGAACTCAAAACGCTGCGCGTCCGGCAAAGGAAGCCTGACGGCGTTCAAAATCACCAGCGTCCTGTTGAGATCAAAGGGAAAGAAGTTCTTGACGAGCAAATCTCCCCTTTTGGCCGAAAGCTTCCAGTGCACCTTGCGCAGATCGTCGGAGGGGACATATTTCCGCACATCAGACATGGAGGTATAATCTTCATGCTGCTTTTCAAAGTTCGTGGCGATGCTTTCCCTCTCGCGCCAGAGAAAGAGCTTGAAATCCCCTTTGCGTTCGGGAAAGACGATGATGCGGTTCTGCCGCGAAATGGGGCAGGTATAGGAAAAGAGGCCGAATATATCGGTCACGGTGACCGATTCAAGCCCGATCTCATAAAGCCCGCGATAGGAAAATTTAACCCTGTATTCCGCCTTCACGGCTTTTTTGAAAAAACCCTTTTTCGCCGCGCTTCTTTTCACGGCCCGATAATCCAGCGAACCGGTATTATAAAAATTCAAGGTCAACTTCGGCATGAAAATTCCGCGCGCATACCAGATGGTCAGCATATAGCGCAGTTCTTCGTTTTTGAAAATAGATTCGGAGCTGATGCTTTCGGAACAGCCGAGAGTCCTCCTCAATAAAAGCACGGGAACGGAGGCGATGAGGAAAAGACAAACCATGATATACAGCAAGAGAAACCCCGCCGTCGGTTCGCTATGAATAAGCGCGAAAAACAGCGCAATCAAAAATACTGATCCAAACAATATCCGAGATTTTAACAAGGCTGACGCCCCCTTCACCTGCATGGGTCTTGTTTTTTATGCGCTCGGAACCTTTGTTTCATTGAGCGCCATTTCGATGATGCTCGCCTGCGAGATCTTTTTAAGCCTGCTTTCTTGCTTCAGCATGATGCGGTGAGTGAGGACGTGCGGGGCCATTTTGATCACGTCGTCGGGGATGACATAGTTGCGCTGGTTATAAAGCGCCCAGGCCTGCGCGGCCTTGCAAAGGACGATCGAAGCGCGCGGGCTGGCCCCCAGCGCCACAAATTCGTTATTGCGCGTATGAGTCATCAGCGCGACCACATATTCGTGTATCTTCTCATCCACATAGACCTGTTCCACCGCGCGCTGCAAGGCCAGCACGTCGCTGATCTCGGCCACGGGCTTGAGGGTGGAAAGCGGGCTCACCGCGTTGAAGCGCGTTATCATGGTGGCTTCTTCGCTGACGGTGGGATATCCGAGGGAAATGCGCATCAGGAAACGGTCCATTTGCGCTTCGGGCA
>WRDJ01000028.1 GCA_009783495.1 Clostridiales bacterium
AAGGGACTTGAAAAGCGACGGCGCAGCTATGCGCCGTCGCTTTTTCGTACGGCGAAACGAGGAGGCAATCCTCACCCCAAAAAGTCAGTTCAAAGGCTGTTCGCTCTCCTTTATTACCCGATACATGGTATCAGCGGCGGCGGCGGAAATGCTGGGCGTAAGCAGCAAAACCTCCACCTCGGTGAAACGGCGGCCATAGCCGATGCCGATGACATCCCCGGTTTTCAGTTCATGGCCCGCCTTGGCCGGACGCCCGTTGACCGTGACGCGGGCGGCGTCGCAAACTTCCTTGGCCACGGTGCGGCGTTTTATCAGGCGCGATACCTTCAAAAATTTATCCAGGCGCATATTTTCCTCCCTTAAGTCAAAGATTATCATAGCTGAAAACGCGGCCCCGCCTTTCGCCCATAGCCTTTTGTTTTACTGGCGCTCGCGGTCTTCGGACGCGAGCGCCAATAAAGACTTTCTCCCTATCCCTGGGAAGGTGGGGTAACAGAGGACAGAATGTGAAGCAAACGGCAAGTTGTCGTTTGCTTCTATAAAAAAGCGACAAGAAGCGTCATTAAGCGGCCGATCTCCCGGCACGCCGCCTCCTCCCCCAACTGCATGGCCCTTTCCGTCATATTCCGCTCCAGGACGCCGATGGGCTCGCTGATGGGGCTGACCAGCCAATCGGCTTCTGTGCGGCCCGCATTGTTATTCGTTATGATGTCCATGGCGCGGAAAATCACGTCAACTGTGTTTTTCGGTTCGTGAGCGGCCCGGCAGGATAAATTGACTGCCAGGACGACCTCCGCCCCAGCCTCGCGCAGGCAGCGCACGGGGCAGTTGTCGAGGATCCCGCCGTCGGCCAGGAGCATCCCCCGGTGAGGCAGCGGCGGCATCAGACCGGGTATAGCCGAGGAGGCCTGCACGGCCGGCGCAACCTCGCCGGAAGTGAAAACGAACTCCTTCTGGCTTATCAAATCCACCGACACGACAAGCAGCTGCTTTTGCGCCTGCTCTATCAGGCCGTTATTGGTGTGCCTGCGGATCAGCTCCGCATAACCGCGCGAGGAAATCAGGCCCATCCTGCCGGGGCGCGGGCGCAGTATTTCCCACAGGTTGAGGCTGCCGAGGATTTCACGCAGGCTTTGCGGGCCGTGACCGAAGGCGTATAGGGCGGCCACCGCCGCGCCGACCGATGTCCCGGCCAGCATATCAATTTCCACGCCGTGTTCTTCCAGCACCTTCAGAACGCCGATATGCGCGCCGCCCCGCACCCCGCCGCCGCCCAAAGCCAGCCCGATCTTGGGCCGCGCTTTTTTTGTTTCACCGTTCATGTGCAACCCTCCCCTGCCCTTGCCTTGCTGCGGTTTTTTATGTTAATGCTCCCCTTCCATATGGGGGAAATTACGGAATTTGCTCTTAATTGCAAGATTCTTCTCTGCCAGATTTAAAAGATATTCCTCGCCCTCTTTGGTATATTGGATTAAAATAAATGACTTATTATCTTTTTCAGAAAAAAACTTGCTCGGCCTATCGTGTTCAATGATCTTTCTGGAAAAATAAATTTGCTTCATGTGACTTGTGACCATATAGGGATAGTTGGTTCCGATTTCCATTATTTCATTCCAAGTCATCTTAATTAAAACGCCAAGAAAGAAACTCTTTGCATATCCCTTTCTCATTCTATAATGAGGGAGGCCCAAGTAGTGGGAATAAAAACTGCTCCTGGCATGAAAATCACAGAAAAAAACAGCACAACCCATGGCGGGGCTTCTCCTATGATTGCAACTACTGGAATCCCAACAAGGATTAATAACGCAAAAATGCCACCATAAATAACAAAATTCGAAGCGCGAATTTTCATATTAAACTCCCTTCCGCCGCCAAACGGCGGTGCAGCGCCCTGGCAAACACATCCGTCATGCCGGCGATATAATCGCAGACCGCCTGATGCGCCGGATATTTTTGAAATTCCGAAGGCAGTTTCCCGGCGTGCGCCGCGTAATAAGCGTAAAGGTCGGCTATCACGGTCTTGACCTGAGCTTCCTCCAGCCGGGCCTCCTCACGATTATAAACCTGCTCAAAAAGGAAATCGCGCAATTCTGTCATCGCCTGCGCCACCGGGACGGACATGACGATCCCGTTTTTCTCCGCGCTGTTCTTTATCACGTCCAGCACCATGACATTGATGCGCGCGCTGCGCCTCTCCCCCAAAAGGGCGACAGCGGCGCGGGGCAGGCTTTGCGGGGAAATGAGGCCGCAGGCCAGCGCGTCCTCGATATCGTGGTTGACATAGGCGATGCGGTCGGACAGGCGCACAATGCCTCCCTCCAAGGTCTGTGGCAAGCCCTCGCCGCTGTGGTTGAGGATGCCGTCGCGCACCTCCCAGGTGAGGTTGAGACCCTCGCCTTCCCGCTCCAGCACGTCGGCCACGCGCAGGCTTTGCCGGTTATGCCGGAAACCCGGCTCGATGGCGGCCAGCGAACGTTCGCCGGCATGGCCGAAGGGCGTGTGACCCAGGTCATGCCCCAGGGCCACGGCCTCCGTCAGGTCTTCGTTTAAGCGCAGGGCCCGCGCGATGGTACGGGAGATCTGCATCACTTCCAAGGTGTGGGTCAGCCGGGTGCGGAAATGGTCGCTTTTCGGGTCAATGAATACCTGCGCCTTGTGCTTCAAACGCCGGAAGGCCTTGCAATGGATGATGCGGTCGCGGTCACGCTGGAAGGCGCTGCGCAACGGACATTCCTCCTCGGCCCGCTCCCGGCCGCGGCTCTGCCCGCTTTTCACCGCCAAGGGCGACAAAAGCCGCTCTTCCTGCTCTTCCCAATCCTTACGCATGGCAACCTCCTTTCGTGTTTGAGAAATGATGACTTGTCCACAAACCAAAGCAAAGACCATTTATTACGCAGGCGTACCATGCGCCCCCGGCCGGGAAAGGCTTTGGGCTTTTTTTAAAGGGGCCGCCGCTTGCGCGGCGGCCCCGTGTTTGCTTCAGCTGAATTCGCCTTATAACCGTTAAAACCTCAAAATGGCACTTTATTGTCTTTCATGAAACCGTCGAAAACCTCTTTGGGCACCACATATTGCCGCCCCACTTTCACCGCCCGCAGCTTTTTGCTTTTGATCAGATCAACCAGGAAAGCATAGCTCAGAGGAAGCATTTCCATCAACTCCTTGATGGTATAACCGATGACGTCCTCTTTCTTGCGCACATTTCTGATATAGGATTCCGCCTCCGCGCTGCTGATGAAATATTTGCGCCCGATACGATAGGCGGGCAGAGCGCCCATGTCAATATCCCTCTTGATCATCCCATAGCTGCACCCGGTGTTTTGCGCCATCTCTTTCAATGTGAGATAATCCTTGGCGTCGCGGCCCTCGCCTGCTTCCTGAAATTCCGCGGCCTCCTTGCCTTCGCTATGTGTAACCTGACTATTCATCGGCATATCTCCTTTTATTTTTATATATTACAGGATATGCCGATGAAGCTATTTTATATATAGATTTTTTAACGAGTTTGGCGAATTTGCCGCGGCTGACGCGCGCCCGTCAAGGGTTATATCTCATCGCCCGGCAGAGAAAGACGGCCATTTCCGCCCGGGTGACCGTGCCTTCCGGGGCAAAAACCCCGGGTTCCGCGCCGACGTCCAAGCCGTAAGCGTTTATAGTCATGGCAGCTTCCCTGGCCCAATGTGAATCCAGGTCGTCAAACGGGGAATGCCAGTAGTAATCGGCGGGCAAGGCGAGCTCGAAAACCCGCGTCAGTATCATGGCCATTTCCGCCCGGGTGACAGGCTCGTCGGGATGAAATTCACCGTTCCCGTAACCGATCATCCAACCCAGGGCGCCCGCCTGGCAAATCTCCTCATAGGCCCAATGATGCCAAGGCACGTCTTCAAAGCCCCCGGGCAGAGCTGCGCCGCCGCCGAATGTGCGGGCCAGCAAGACGGCCACTTCCGCCCGGGTGGCAAGCTGTTCTACGCCGAAAAGCCCGTCGCCCACGCCGCGCAACAGGGGGCTCTCGCTGTTGCCGTTATAGTTATATAAAAACATGATCTCATCCTTGGCCCAGTGACCGGTCACGTCGCTGAAGGGAACGCTTTCCGTGAAGGGAATGCTTTCCGTGCCCTCAACCATGCGGGCCGAAACGGAGAGCGTGGCAAAATATTCGGAATAGCGGATGTCGTTGATTTCCGCGCCCCCGCAGAAAAAAATGTAGCGCTGGCTCGGTAATATGGCAGCGAAACGGCCGGCTGTCGGCACTTTTTTCAGCGAGCCGTCAATGGAAACCTCGAAGTTTTCAAAGGCGGCATCCACGGGCACCCAGCCTACGCCCGGCAAATAGAATTCCGCCCAGGTGTGAGGCAAATAGAAAAGGTCTATGCATCCGCTGTCCGGGTCTGTATACGGTTCGGCGTTATGCTTGTTGGGCTCATAAAGATAGCCTGTCTGCATGCGGGCCGGCACGCCCAAGGCGCGCATCACGGCAACGAATAGCGCGCCGTAATCCTGACAGGTGCCTTTTTTGCCCAAATAGGCCTGCAAGGCGCTATAGGTGTCGCCGGCGGCGGGCGTGAGGCCGGGGGAAAGCATCATGTTGACGCTGGAAAAGACGCTTCTGGCCAGAAGGTATATGTTTTCCTCGCCGGCAAACAAGGAGGCGAATTGCCGGATCGCAAGATCGTCGCTTTCAATGCCGGGTTCAGGCAGGAGGAATCTTTCATCTATCCCGCCCGTATAGGGCTGGCAGTAAAACTGCGCCAAAAGATAGTGGATGGCGGAAGTGTTCAGGGCATATCGCTGCTCCAGCACGATTTCCTCTCCCGGCGCAAGCCAGGGTAACAAATAAACCGCCTCGCGCCGGCCGTCTTCGTTGACGCGGATCTCCTGCGGATATGGAGTGAGATATTCCCACAGCAGTTCCTGATATTCCGGCATCTCGAAATCCATCAGAGGCACGATTATTTCCAGATCCGTGATGGGCCAGTTGATCTCGTTGGTAACCGTGACGAAATGGCTGAACGTATATCCCCTTGTTTCATATTTTTCGTAATATGTATCGGCTGCTTTAAGGGCTTGCCACGGGAAAAACGCCAGCAGGCACGCCGCCAGAAGCGCCGTGCTAAAACCAAGGCGCATATGGCGCGCCAAGTTCGGCTTCGCTATGTTTGACCCGCGAAACAACATCGCCGTCCTCCTTAACACAGTTAATTGCATAAAAAGTCCGGCCCGGCCCGGTCGCCGCCGGACAAACGAAAACACGAAAGAAGTTGCCGCTCTTCCGCCTTTCTATTTATTCCATTCTATTATGACTTAATCCTTTAATTATTTTGTTCCATTAATGATTTCTTCATAATTTCTTCGGGCAAAATTTTGTCTTTTTCCGGAAAAACGGCAAAAAGAAGCAGTGGAAAAAAGCAAAACCCCGGATATATGCCTGTTGACACGCCGCGCCGGATGTGTTATGTTACTGTGCATGGGGACATCGCTCAGCTTGGAGGATGGATTGGTTATGGTTAAAAAAAGTTGTGTTTTTATAGCCTTAGTTATCGTTTTTTGTTGTGTTTTTTTATTAAATGGTTGCGACACAACTATTTTTCTTCCAAAAACCAACATAACCATTGGAACATGGGTTGATGATATTTATACGAATCAATGGGCAAACATTACTTTTACGCTGCCCTCGGACTGCGATTTAATTAAAATCAATGCGTTTGAATTTTCAGGGCAAATACAAGATTTTTTATTCGTTAATATCGATCAATCATTAGTTATTAGTTTGACTTATGTTATTTTGTCGAATAAAACCCAGAAAGAACAAACAGCCGAAGATTATCTTAATACCGTTAAACAACAGCTTGCCGCCTCTGCAAACAAAAATTATATTTTCACGGATGATTTTGAAAATGTGATTATTGCTGGAGAAAAATATGTAGTTATGCCTTCGGAATTTAGTTTTAAAGAAAATCCAACGGAAACAATTAATTATCAAGATGGTTATGTTCGCAAGTTTGACGCTGCATTTATCGTATTGATTATTACTTATACTGATGATGCGAAAGAATCGGCTGATTCGTTTTTATCGTCAATTACGCAAATTAACTAAAATGGGATGAGTGGTCCGCAAAATCATTTTTCGTCGAAAAACGGCACGTCGAACTGAATAAACATGCGATGATTATACGCAATATGGGGGCATAGCTCAGCCGGGAGAGCGAACTGGTCGGTCACACACCCCCAAAAAAATCCACCGGATGACTGGCATTCAAAAACAAAGGTTTTTATCGTCAGTTTTGAAGATAGCACATCCGGCTTCCGGAAAAAATAACCTCATCGACAAACTAAGGAACAGGGTCATTGGCCCCGCTCCTTAGTTTGTTTTTCTTGTTGCGTTATTGGTTCATAAATGATATAATATTTTGGAATTATCATTGAAAGGTGGAACGAATCATGAAAAAACTCTTGGCTTTGATTTTGGCAGCGGTTTTTCTGTTGTGCTTGACGGCCTGCGGCGGCGGCGGGGACAACAGGCCGCCCAAGGATTTGGCGGAAACTCCGGCCAGCGATTTTACATATGAATATAAAGCCGAACTGGGCGGCATGGTGATCACAAGTTATAAGGGAAGTTCAACCAAGGTGCGCATACCGGAAAAGATCGAGGGCAAGCCGGTGATACGCATAGACAATGCAGCTTTCAAAAATAGCGGGATTACTTATGTGTATATCCCAAACAGCGTGACGGAGATCGGCGGCGGCGCGTTCTATGGCTGCAAGGGGCTGGCCAGCGTCACCATCCCCAAAAGCGTGAAGAGCATTGATAACGCATATGCTGAACGATCCGCTCATGCTGACATCGCTAGCGCGTTAGGCGGTTTCGCGGAACCGACGAGCGTTGCGACAGGCAACAGCGTGACGGCCATTGCCGACGCGGACGATGAACTCCCTGTTGAATATGTATATTACGGTGTGTTCGACGATTGCACGGGGCTGGAAAGCGTTATCATTGCCGACGGCGTGACCAAGATCGGCGACTATGCTTTCAGGGGCTGCACGAAACTGACGGACATCACGATTCCCGGCAGCGTGACAAGCATCGGCGAAATGGCGTTCTATGACTGCACAGGCTTGACCGGCGTCATAATACCAAACAGCGTGACGAGTATCGGCAGATATGCGTTCAGCGGCTGCTCCGGCTTGACCGACATCACCATCCCCGGCAGCGTGACGGAGATCGGCTTCGGCGCGTTCGTCAGATGCATCGGTCTGACAAGCGTTACGATTGACGACGGCGTGGCGAAGATCGGCGACTATGCTTTCGCTTTCTGCACAGGCCTG
>WRDJ01000029.1 GCA_009783495.1 Clostridiales bacterium
ATGATAATAGACGCCGGGGGAACGCACCAACTGGCTGACGATGACGCGCTTGGCCCCGTTGATAATGAAGGTACCCTTATCCGTCATGAGCGGAAAATCGCCCATGAAGACCTCCTGCTCCTTCACTTCCCCGGTGCATTTGTTGATCAGGCGCACCTTCACCCGCAGCGGGGCGGCATAGGTGGCGTCGCGGTCCCAGCATTCCTCGGCGGAATATTTCGGCTCGCCCAAGGAATAGCCGGCAAATTCCAGAATAAGGTTCCCTGTGAAATCCTGGATGTGGGAAATGTCGTCAAAAACTTCCTTCAGGCCCTCCTTCAGGAACCATTGATACGAGCTCTTTTGCACTTCGATCAGGTTGGGCATGGTCAAAACTTCGGCGATTCGGGCATAACTGCGGCGTTTCCTGGGCTCTTCCCCCACGGAATTTCTCATTAAATACCTCACCCCTCATATTGATAAGAGCCTGTTGAGCATCTCCGAATAGTACGGATTCCGAACGATTTTTTCGCCAGACAAGGAAGAGCGACGCTGGCATAGCGGGGCTATTCCAAGGAGCGATGACACAGTATGGCGGGAAAAGAGCCGGAAGACGTACTATGAGCGGGATGCCCAACAGGCTCTATGCGGCGGAAAGCCGTTTAAAACACAAAAAAGCACAGCTAAACGGCATTTGAGCCTTAATTTCCAACCCAAGCGCCGCCGCTAAACGAACAACTGGCAACTATATCCCACGATAACGGTATTTTTTATAATAACACAAGCGTTTTTCACAGTCAAGCAAAATTTTCTAAGTTTTCTACGATTTTTTCCGGCAGCTTTCGTCAGGCTCTGTCGAAAATGAGCGATTGTCCTTTTCTGTTTTAAGCCGCAGCTCTTCGTGCCAAAACTTAATAAAAATATATTTTATTTTACTATTGACTTCAATATTATTAAAGAAAGAGGGGTGCCGCATGGGTATTGAATCGCTGCCGGACTGGCTGGCCGGGCTGGATGAAGAGGACCTCGTTTTCATCAAAAAATTCCTGTTGGCCTCCGGCTCGCTCAAAGAGATGGCCGGCGCCTATAACGTGACTTATCCCACGGTGCGGCTGCGGCTCGACCGCCTGATTCAGAAAATCCGCATCAGCGAAGAGGGCAACCAGGAGCCCTTCATGGCACTGATCAAGCGCCTGGCGCTCAAAGACAAGCTGGATTTCGACACCGCCAAAATCCTCATTTCCGAATTTAAAAAAACGAGAAAGGAGGGCGGCTGAAATGGTTAGCCTACTCGACATTTTGTTTTTCATCGGCTTGGCTTGGCTGGCGGGCGCAATATTTTTGCAGATAAATTTGTCAAAAAAGGAAAATAAGTGGCCGGGCCTGATCCTGCCCGGTATGTATTTTTTATCCATCCTGCTCATCGTGGCTTATATGGCTTATATGGCTTATATTTACAAAGACAATGTTTTTGCATTGGTTTACCCCTTCACCCCCTTCAGCAGCCCCGCTGTGGTTTTTTGGACATTTCTGATTTGCAATATCCCCACCCTGATTTTGATGGCCATTTACTTGTTTTGCCGGAGGAAACTGCGGAAGCGCAAGGCCCTTGAAAAAATGAACATTCAGGATTTGGACTGAACCCGCGCCAAAACCCCCGGCATGACCGGGGGTTTTTTATTGTGCAAGCGGTATGCTGCCCGCAGGAAAACTGCAACAGCACCCACGAGGAGGCAATCCCCCCCCCAAAAAAGTCGTAAGACTTTTTGGGGACCCCGGTTTCGGCGAGCAGAGCAAGGCGCGTTGAGGCCGAGCAGCGGAGCGTATCGCTAATACATGAGTAACGAGGTCGACGACGCAACACAGCTATGCAAAGCCTATGCTGCCGACGAGACGAAAACTATTGGATTTTGACTTCCGCGCCCGCTTCCACCAGCTTGGCTGCTGCAGCGTCGGCGTCGGCCTTGGAGACGCCAGTTTTGACAGGCTTGGGAGCGCCGTCAACCAGCTCTTTTGATTCTTTCAGGCCCAAACCGCTGATCTCTTTCACCGCTTTGATGACATTCATTTTGGTTTGGCCGGCGGAAACAAGGATGACGTCGAACTCGGTTTTTTCCACTTCGACGGGGGCTTCGGCGGCGGCGGGGGCGGCGGCGGCCATGGCCACCGGGGCGGCGGCACTCACGCCGAAGGTTTCTTCAAAGGCTTTGACCAGCTCGGAAAGCTCCAGCACCGTCATCCCTTTGATGATTTCCAAAACATCGTTGATCTTGCTCATTTTTTGTTCCTCCTAAAATTTTTAATTAATTTTTATTTTTTGCGGCCCCGCCGCTGTTTTTGGCGAGAATTTCGTGCTTATACGGCTTCTTTTTGTTCACGTATCCTGTCCACCACGGTGATAATCTGCCTAAGCATGGCTGAAGCGGCGCCCGCGAACTGACTCATGGGAGCTTGCATCCCGGCCAAAACCTGCGAAAGCAGGATTTCCTTGCTTGGCAGCTTGGCGAGGGCGTCCACCTGTTTGGCGGAAAGCGCCTTGCCTTCCAGCAGGCCGGCTTTAACCTCCAGCTTGCGGAATTCTTTCATAAACTGGCCGAGCACCTTGGCCAGCGCCACCGGGTCGTGCGAGAAAGCCACCGAGGTCGTGCCCTGCAGAAACTCGTCCATGCTCGAGATGCCCGCGTTGTGACAGGCCCTTTTGAGCAAAGTGTTTTTCGTCACCAAATATTTGACGCCGGAGGAACGCATACGCACCCGCAGCTCTGTGTCGTCCTTCACGCTGATCCCTCTATAGTTGATCAACATGGTGGCCTGATGGCTGTCGAGCATCTCCGTCAGTTGGGTGACTTCGGCTTCCTTTTCCAGCATCTGCGGTTTTTTGTTGATTGTTTCTTTCATTAATACACCCCCTTTCTATGATACACTTTTAAAAATGTTGTCAATGGCTTACAAGAAGTTCGGAGGCAATCCCCACCCCAAAAACCTTTTTTCGCCTTTTGGGGCGACTGGCCGACGAAAACAAAAACCCCTGCGCCAAGGCAGGGGCATCCATTAATCAACGATTAATAGTAATAAATCCCTTACCTCGGCTGGCTGCTTTAACCCTTGCGGGACCGGCTGTCTGCGGCAAATGAGTTATGAAGTTGGGAAACCGAAAAGCAGGGCAGGGCGCGTCAAGACCGGGCAGCGGAGCGAACGGACAACAGAACACAGAAGCAAGAGGACAGAGTGTGCGGCAAACGGCGAATTGCCGTTTGCTTTTATTTACTTGGATATGGGCTTTAGTATCGAGATGCGCACCCCCGGCCCCATTGTCGAGGAAACGGTGATATTCTTGATATACTGGCCTTTGGCCGCGGCCGGTTTGGCCTTGATCAAAGTATCCACGATCGTCTCATAGTTTTCGTAAAGCTGCTCCAAAGTGAAAGAGGCCTTGCCCACCCGGCAATGCACGTTGGCGGCCTTATCCAGGCGGTATTCCACCTTGCCCGCCTTGATGTCGGCGATGGCGCTCGTGATGTCCTTGTTGCCGGTGCCGGTTTTGGGGTTACGCATGAGACCTTTGGGGCGGAGGAGTTTGCCCAGCTTACCCACCATTCCCATCATGTCCGGAGTGGCCACGGCCACGTCAAAGCCCAGCCAGCCCTTCTGGATCTTTTCGATCATGTCTTCGGCGCCCACGAATTCCGCGCCGGCGGCTTCCGCCTCCTTAGCCTTTTCACCCTTGGCGAAGGCCAGCACGGTGCGTTTCACGCCGGTGCCGTGGGGCAAAACCACCGCCCCGCGCAACTGCTGATCCGCCTGACGGGGATCCAGGTTAAGCCGGACAGCCAGCTCAATCGTCTCATCGAATTTAGCTGTGACCTTGCTTTTGACCAACTCCAGCGCGGCCCTCGGTTCATGCTGGAGATGTTTGTCAATGCCCTTGGCCGCCTCCTGATATTTCTTTCCGCGATCTTTCATTAGAAATAAACCTCCTTTGTGGTATTAACGGAAATATTCCTCCCACTTAATCTAAAAACCAACCTTCATATCCAATATAATTGGGTAAGCATTCCAAGGCGCGTCAAGGCCGGGTAGCGAAGCGAACGAACAACAGAACACAGAAGCGAGAATACAGAGTGTGTGGCAAACGGCGAATTGCCGTTTGCTTTTATTTACTTAAATCAATCCGTGAACAGCGGGGCCACAGACGCAACACCGGAATGCACAGCCGATGTCGCCGGCTATTGAGCGATTTTAATCCCCATGCTGCGCGCCGTCCCCTCGATCATGCTGATGGCCGCTTCCAGGCTGGCGGCGTTGAGATCAACCATTTTCTGCTCGGCGATCTCTTTCACCTTTTCTTTGGAGACCGTGCCCACCTTGGTGCGGTTGGGCGTGCCGGAACCCTTATCAACCCCGGCGGCTTTCTTTAGCAGCACGGGGGCGGTCGGGGTCTTGAGGACGAAGCTGAACGAGCGGTCATCATAAATCGAAATCAGGGCGGGAATGACCAGGCCGGCCTTATCGGCCGTCCTCTCGTTGAATTCCCGGCAAAAGGCCATGATATTAACGCCGTGCGGCCCCAGCGCGCTGCCCACGGGGGGCGCCGGATTGGCCTTGCCGGCGGGGATTTGCAATTTGACAACGGTGGTAACTTTCTTTGCCATTTGGACATCTCCTTACTGTTTGCATGTTATTATATATGTGCAAGCCATAAAGCTAACGAGGGGCAATTCCCACCCCAAAAACCTAAAGGTTTTCGGGGGCCCCGGTTTCAGCGGGCAGAGTAAGGCGCGAGGGAAAACAAGGATTCTTGTCTTTTTCTGACCTCTGATTTCTGGCCATGCGCCGCTTATGCTGCCGGCCTGCGCTATGCTCTCTCTACCTGAG
This sequence comes from Clostridiales bacterium, assembly GCA_009783495.1. Lineage (GTDB taxonomy): Bacteria > Bacillota > Dehalobacteriia > UBA4068 > UBA4068 > WRDJ01. The sequence continues at coordinate 4,855 of WRDJ01000029.1, forward strand.
AGAATTCCAACTCCACCGGCGTCTCACGGCCAAACATGGAAATCGTCACCTTCAGCTTGCCCTTTTCGGCGGAGATTTCATTGACCATGCCGGTGAAGTTCTCGAAGGGGCCTTCGATGATGCGCACGGAATCCCCCACGGAAAAATTGATCTTGACCACCTGCCCGCCCAGGCCCATCTGCGCCAGGACGGCCTGCGCCTCGGCCTCGTGCAGCGGCACCGGTTTGGCGCCCGTGCCCACGAAGCCGGTCACGCCGGGAGTGTTGCGCACCACATACCAGGAGGTGTCCGTCATATACATTTCCACGATCACATAGCCGGGATAGACCTTGCGCGGAACGATCTTCCTTTTGCCGCCCTTGATCTGCACCTCGTTTTCCATGGGTACGATGACGCGGAAAATATTCTCTTCCATGTTCATGGATTCGACGCGCTTTTCCAGGTTGGCCTTGACCTTATTCTCGTAACCGGCATAGGTATGGATGACATACCATTGTTTTTCCATAATCGTCCACACCTTACCTTATTATCAGGGACAAGAGCCAGGAGAAGATGACGTCCAGGATATAGATGGCCACGGAAGCGATGGCGACGGCCACCAGGACCACGCCGGTAAAGATCGCCACCTGCTTGGGCGTGGGCCAGTGAACCTTTTTCAGTTCAGCCCAAACCCCTTTGAAAAAGCCTGCTAATCTGGCTGTGACTTTCACTTTGTTTGTTTTGGAAGCGGAGCCGGAAGTGGCCAAATTCTTCACATCCTTAAAATTATTGCGCGAACGCGCAAAGCTTATTTCGTTTCTTTGTGCTCAGTATGCGTCTTGCAGAAACTGCAATATTTGCTGAGCGTAATGCGGTCAGGGGTGGTCTTTTTATTTTTGTTGGACATATAGTTGCGCCTTTTGCATTGAGTGCAGGCTAAAGTAACAGACACGCGCATCGCCGCCGCCTCCTTAACTGAGTTCGCCCCCCAAAAGAGGAACTCTAATAGGTTACCATATTCTGTTTTCCTTGTCAAGCGTCATTTTTGTCGTTTCAGGCGGAATTTTTTAAAAAGTTTGTGGGTTTTATGTAATCGCCCTTTCCGTGATAACTCAGCTGCGCCGCAGCGATTTCTTTTCACGTCTCTTTCTGAAAAACTTCTGCACGGCCCGCCCAAGCAGCATGAAGCCGATGAAAATGAAGGTGAGCGCGACGAAAACCGCAATGATGAGCAGAATGATCCCTATGATGAACCAGGTTTGGCTGTGCATATCATCGCTCCTTTTTCAGAGTGTGAACCCGTCACCCCAGATAAACCCCGGAATTGAGCTCATAAACCAGCGGCTCGAAGGCCACCCCGCGTTCATTGACGTTTTCCACTTCAAGGCTGTAAACCATGGCGTCGCGCACAAAAAGCGCCGCCGAAGCCACGGCGTCGGCCAAGGTATAACCGCGCACCAAGGCCGCGGTGAGGGTGCTGGTGAAAAGGTCGCCCGTGCCGTGCATGCTGAAATCCAGCCGCCCGATCTCGGATTCAAAATATTTCCCGCTTTCCTGCAAAACGCAGTTATAAAGCTTCTCCCCACGCACGACGCCGGTTAAGACCACGTTTTTGGCACCGCGGCCCTTCACGCTGCGGCAAAGGCTTTCCGCTTCGTCTTTTGCAAGCGAAGGCCCGGCATAAGGCCGCCCGGCCAGCAGGCAGGCTTCCGTGATATTGGGCGTGACCACGTCGGCGACCGCAACCAGGTCGGCCATTTTATCACACATCTCCTTGGTATAGGTGGAGATGACCTTGCCGTGATCCCCCATCACCGGGTCAACCACCGCAACGCCGCTCTCAAAGTTTTGGATCAGATCCATGACCAGCCCGATTTGTTCCGCCGAACCCAAAAAGCCGCTGTAAACGCTCTCGAACTTCAGGCCCAGCGCGCGCCAGTGGGCGATGCAGGTGCGCATATGTTCGGTCATGTCATAGAAGGTGAAACCGGGGAAAAGGGTGTTGGTGGAAAGGGTCGCCGTCACCAGCGGGCAGACCTCGATCCCGGCGGCGGAAAGCAGCGGGATGGCCACCGTGAGCGAGCATTTGCCATACCCGGAAATATCATGGACGGCGGCCACGCGCGGCAGTTTTTTGGTCATGGGAAGGGCTCCTTTCTTTTTCGCCGGGTTCGCCGGTTTTCGCTGTTGTTTCGTTATTATAACACAAAACACGCCGATATAAAACTTGAAAAGCGCATGAGGCGGAAAACATAAACAAGAAGACAATCCCCATCCCAAAAACCTAAAGATTTTCGGAGCGGAAGCACAGGCGTACTATGTAACAGAGGGGAGAAGAAAGAGGTCATAGTGTGCAGCAAACGGCGAATTGCCGTTTGCCTTGATATGATAAATCCGAATCGCAAAGCTCTGGCGGGAACCCCTGTCTTTTTCCGGCCTCTGGCCTCTGTTTCTGACAAACTCAATCCATCTCG
>WRDJ01000030.1 GCA_009783495.1 Clostridiales bacterium
TCTGTCTCATAATTTCGGCGTTTTTAGGCGTGTCTTTATAATAGAAATGCAGTTCCGGGCCGCTTTTGTTTTTGCTGTGGTGTGTTGTAACTTTTCCAAACAACCCTTTGCGTTTAGAGTATAAATGCCATTCCGCGCCGTCTGCCAGATGAAACCTGCACAGCCTTAATGTTTTGATAAACTTGGGAATATGTTCGCGAAGCGCTATGCCAAACTTGGTGCTCACATAATATTTTAAGGGTTCTTCCTCATCATTGAAAATTTGACGGGCGTAACGCAGAAAAGCCTCCTCGTCATATTCCGACAGCTCAATGCCGCGTATATCCGCCAACCCTTGTTTTATAATCAGAGAAACATTCTCTGCAGATTCATCCTCGGAACTGTTTTCAAAATTGATAAAAACCGCTTCCGTCCTGTTCACTCCGAAAACGCCTTCGAGTATGGCCGGGTATTTTCCCTTCTCGTTTTTTATAACCAGAAAACCGGGTAAATGCGCCGAAAGCCCGTTCTCTTTTGCCGCTTGTCGGTATTTGCCAAACCATTTTCGCCAAAACGCAGGAAACAGCAAAAGCGCAACGATGGGTAAAACCACTAACGTCATAACCCATTTATCTAATGTTTGAAGCCACTCGCCCATTATCTCACCCCCACATCACATAGATTTCCGCGCAAACACCGCGCGTTCGCGCCTCGCCAAGTCCCGTGTGACCCGTTCGATTTGCCAGCCGCCGTCCAGCAAAATGCGGCAAACCTCCTCCTTCTGCCCATCGCCCATTTCCAACACCAGCCAGCCCTCTTCCTTCAAAAAGGGCGTGGCTCCGGCGGCCAAGCGCCGGTAAAAATCCAGGCCGTCTGCGCCGCCGTCCAAGGCCAGGCGCGGCTCGCGGCGCACCTCCGGGGAAAGCGTTGCGATTTCCCCGCACGGGATATAGGGCGGGTTGCAAACTAGCATATCCAGTTTGCCCTCCCGACCGCGCAAAGGAGCGAGCAAATCCCCGCACAGGAACTCGATATGCTTTTCCACCCCATGCTTTTGCGCGTTCTGCCGCGCCGTTTGCAGGGCTTCCGGGCAAATGTCAGCGGCGAGCAGGCGGGCGGGCGGCAAAGCCTTGGCAATGCTCACCGCGATGGCCCCGCCGCCGCAGCACAGGTCGGCGATCAACGGTGATTCATATGATCGCATGAGGCGGATGGCCTCATCCACCATCGGCTCCGTATCCCAGCGCGGGATGAGGGTGTTTTCGTTGACCAGAAAATCCAGCCCCATGAATTGCTGCACACCCAGAAGATATTGCAGCGGCTGCCCCCCGGTGCGGCGGCGCGCGATTTGCAGGGCCTCTTCCATGACGGCCCCCTCGACCCCGCCTTCGCGCAAAAGCAAGCGGCCCGGCCGGCAATCGAGCAAATGCCCCAAAATCAGCCGGGCTTCACAGGCGGCTTCTGCGACCCCGCCCGCCCGCAAAGATTCTTCGATTAGGTTCAAACAGGCTCTGATTTCCATGACGCTCCGTTGTTCTGTCCCCTCTGCTCTTTGTTTTTATATCGAGGCAACCGGCACCTCGCCGTTTGCTTCACACTCTGGCTTCTCCCCTCTGCCCTCTGTTTCCCCTAACCCCCTCCTCGGGGAGGGGGAGAAAGTTTGTTTTAGCCTATGGTTGCCGCCTGCGGTGGCAACCATAGGCTAAACGGAAGGATTAGGTACGCAGGGCGCAGGCGGCTTCTTCAACCCCGCCCTGCTCGTTCTAACCGGGGAAGGCGTGGCCGCCCTGCGTCAAGTTGCGGACGGCCCTTGCCGACCTGCCCGCCAACCGATGCATCCTTTGTACTGTATCTCACGGGCTTTCCTCTACCTCTGAATATGGTCCAATTTCCCAACAAAACGACTTTCCTGCAAAATATACTTCTGAGTATTTTAAGTCTTCGATAGGCTCATATTCTTCCGAATATGGATCTAAGTCTAAATAGTAAATACCCGATACTTCTACTATTTGAATACCTGAAGATAATACCACATTTGTTCTTTTTAGGTTTTTTATTATTTTGCACTCTTCGAGGGAGTTGATGATGAATTTTATATTAACCCATTTATTCAACTCTTGGTCTTGAGCAGATATAATTACTTCTGCGCAATTAAAATCCTTTATTTTCATGCTTCTTATTATACAGTCATAACCGAAATCAATTTTCTTAAGCAGCTTTGACAAATCATCCATAATATACCCCCCCTCCCTTTAAGAATTTCGTTGCTATTTTCGCTCATTTAAAATACAGTATTTAGGTTATCAAAAGCACCATATTATCAAGTTGAGATTTGAATTTTAACAGAAACCAAATTAATCAACTATAAAGTATTGAACGCCGTCTGTATGGTTGACTGTCAAGACTTTTGTCGCTGCATCATACTCAATTTTAAATCTAACAGATTCCTTATCGCCATAAACTTGGTTGCCTTGGAAAAAAATCTGACCGTTGTCCACTATGACTTTACACTTTATAATTGGTACACCGCTCGAATAATAATTCGTAACATCGCCTTTTATGCTCCAGCCATAATCATTACTCCCGCCCAAACGTTCACCGTCTTCCTGACAGTGATAGTACCAACCGTCCGGTATTCCGTGCTCCGGTATTCCGTGCAATGACTTGCACGCCCCAAGAAAAAATGCCCCTATAACCACCATTATCCCCAGTAATAAAAGTTTTTTTGCCATTTTGCCTGAGCCCTCCTTATGATTTATTTGTTTTCGCCCCGAATAACGCGTCACTCCACGTTCTGCATTTTTCTGGCCTGGTCGTCGGCGATCAGCGCCTCGATGATCTCGTCCAAATCTCCCTGCAGAATCCATTCCAGGCGGTACAAAGTCAGGCCGACGCGGTGGTCGGTCACGCGCCCCTGCGGGAAATTATAGGTGCGGATGCGTTCGGAGCGGTCGCCGCTGCCCACCATGCCGCGGCGGGCGTCGGCCTCCTGCCCGTGCGCTTCGCTCTGCATTTTTTCCAGCAGGCGGGCGCGCAGCACCCTCATGCCCTTGTCCTTGTTCTTATGCTGGCTTTTTTCATCCTGGCAGGAAACTACGATGCCCGTTGGCAAATGCGTGATGCGCACCGCCGACTGAGTGGTGTTGACGGATTGCCCGCCCGGCCCGGAGGAGCAAAAAACGTCCACGCGAATGTCGTTGGGGGAGATTTCCACCTCCACCTCTTCCGCTTCCGGCAGCACCGCCACAGTGGCCGCCGAAGTGTGGATGCGCCCGCTGGCTTCGGTGGCCGGCACCCTTTGCACGCGATGCACGCCGCCCTCATATTTCATGCGGCTATAGGCGCCCCGGCCCTCCAGAAGCATGACCACCTCTTTGACGCCGCCCAGATCGCTGATATTGGAGACCATCATTTCGATGCGCCAGCCGCGGCGTTCGGCATAACGGCTATACATCTTGAAAAGATCCATGGCGAAAAGGCCGGCCTCATCCCCGCCCGTGCCGGCCCGGATCTCCACGATGACGTTTTTATCGTCGTTGATGTCCTTGGGCAGAAGCAGTCGCTTCAGTTCCCGCTCCAAGCGTTCCTGCTCCGCGAGCAAAAACTCCAGTTCCGCTTTGGCCAACTCCGTCAGCTCCGCGTCGGCTTTTTCCTCGAGCAGCTCCTTGGTTTCGCCGATCTCGCGCAGGCATTTCTTGTGCAGCTGATAGGCCTCCATGATTTCTTCCATCTCGGCGCGCGCCTTGACATATTTCTGCCAGGAGGCTTGATCGGCGATCACCGCCGGGTCGGAGACCAGTTCCGTTAGTTCGTTGAATTTTTGCTCCAAGGCGGCCAGTTTTTCCAGCATAAAGCAAACCCCTTTATATCATGTTTTCCCGAATGATTGTTTGAGTCGTGGGCGATGTGCTTAAAAGAAACAAAAGTAATTTAGGAGCGAAAAGCAGCGAGCAAAATAAGGCGCGTCAAGGCCTGGCAGCGGAGCGTATCGTTCATACGTGAGCAGCGAAGCCGCAGACGCAACACAGATATTTGACGCCGATTTTCGCGAAGTGCCCTATGTTGCCAACGAGTCTTCTTCTTTTTTGAAGCCCGGCACCGCGACAAGCGCGCAAATCGCCACTTCCAGCTGGGCGTCGTCCGGTTCCCTCGTGGTCAGGCGCTGCACCGCCATGCCCGGCGCCGTGAGTATGCGCACCGGCAAACTCTTGGGGAACCTTAGCGGCAGGCGGTATAACTCATAGGCCAGGCCCGCCACCAGCGGCATCATGGCCAGCTTGATCAAAACGCGCTGAATGGCCCCCGTTTGCCCGACAAAGGTGAAAATAATTATCATCAAAAGCACGGTCATGAGGATGAAGCTGGTGCCGCAGCGTGTGTGGATGACGGAATGGCGGCGCACGGTTTCCGGCGAAAGCGTCTCGCCCGCCTCATAGGCGTTGATGGTCTTGTGCTCCGCCCCATGATATTCGAATACGCGCCGGATATCCGGCATGCGTCCGATGATTATGACATAGCCTAAGAAAAGCCCGATGCGCAAAACTCCTTCCAGCAGGCTGCGGCCGAAAGGGCCGATATAATCCACGGCCCAGGTGGCCACGAAAACGGGCAAGGCCACGAAGAAGGCCAAGGCCAGCGCCGCGGCCAAGACAACCGCAATGATCAAATCGCGCAGAGAGAGTTTTTCTTCGTCTTCCTTCCCGGATTGCGTGGCCGACCAGGTCAAATCCTGGATGCCGCTGGCCAAGGACGAAACGAAGGAAACGCAGCCGCGGATGATGGGCAGCTTGACGATAGGATATTTCTGTTTCAGAGAAGGCTTGCGCTCCACATGGTAAACGATGTCGCCCTGTTCGCGGCGGCAGGCGATGGCCTTGCCTTCCGGGCCCTGCATCATCACGCCCTCGATGACCGCCTGACCCCCGTATAAAGTCTCGCTCATATTAACTCCCTTTTCTTCCGTAAATTCTTACTAACAGTTTATTATACTCCTTTTTGCCCTTTTTCGCAAGACCAACTTTTCCCGCGCCATAGCCGCCCTTTTGAGTGGGGTTGCCGCCTGCGGCGGCAACCCCACTCAAAAGAAAAATATTTTCCCCTCCCCGGGGGCAAAACAGCGGGCAGAAGGGAGAAGTCAAAATGTGAAGCAAACGGCGAATTGCCGTTTGCGCCGGTGAAAAACAGAGACGGGGGGGGCAAAAAGGGAGCGGGAAGAAGGCGGCCGGGCAGGCCAGGGCAATTCCAAAAAAGCGGAACCCCGAAGAGTTCCGCCTTTGTCTGCTATTCAACCTTGTATGCGCGAATCAACCCTATATGCCGTATTTCTTCTTGAACTTGTCAACACGGCCCCCCTGCTCCACCAAAAGGCGCTTGGAGCCGGTATAGAAAGGATGGCACTGCGAGCAGACGTCCACTTTGATCTCCTTCTTGGTGGAGCCTGTCTTGAAGGTGTTACCGCAAGAGCATGTGACATCCGCCTGGAAGTATTTGGGATGGATACCGTTTTTCATGGTGGGTTCACCTCTTCCCCGGTAAAAGCTTGCCGATTTTCAGACAGCCAAAAGATTATAACACATGAAGTTGGGCTTGTAAACAAAAATTTTGCGGGTTTGATTATTGGTTCCGCAGTTTTTCCAGTTCGCGGAGCCAGGGATGCACTTCAAACTGAAGCATGGGCTGGAGCAGGCCGGATATATACTCATTATAGACTATGATCGCCACATAAAACCCCAGCAAATAGAACATCGCGCTGGCATTGCCCGAAGAAGCCATCGTATGCTGCCTGAGCGGGCAGCCGTTGGCCATGACGGAGCAGAAGCCCATGAGCAGGATGGCAACCAGCATCATTATCATCTCGTTGGGGATATGCAGGCCGAAAATATCCAGGCCCGGTTCGATTATTTCCTGGCCTTTATTCAAAGCAACGCGGCCCTGAACCAAATCGCAATAATCGAGGTTGCGGATGCGCGGGTCGTCGGGCATCAAAGCTATTATCGCCGGGTCATCAAGATCCAACTCCTGCAAAACCCCAAAGCTGGAGAGGAAATCTCTCGGGTCAAAGGTTTCGGTCTCCCGGGCAAACCAAGGATATGACACCATCGCATCCCGATGGTTCGTCAGCCAAAACCCCAAAAAGAAGAGGGCGGCCGTGACAAAGAAAGCAATGAAGCCTTTCAATAAATATGTATCCTTGATGAGAAAAAAATCCCGCCAGCCGCCGATGAAGCACATCCTGGAACGCTGCGCCAGAAAGCCGAAAATGAGACCGATTGCCAGGCTGACCCAAGAGACCGTGGCAAAGCTCATCATAATTATCGCCCCCCGATTATTCCGTGATATGCCCCCATTATACTCCCGCCGTTTTTTTTTGCAATATTTTTTTCAATTATTTTTGCTGTTTTTCTGCTGTTTTTGCGCGTTTTTATGCTCTTGAACGGGGCTCAAAGCCGTCAAGGGAAATCGCACCGTTTTTCTTTTCGAATTCCGCGATATAGCGCAGGATCAGCTGCTCGATCTCCTTGTTCGCAGAGCGCCCGTTATATTCGGCGATATATTTCAGCCTGTCCATCGTCACCGCCGGGATGCGCAAGGCGTAATGCGGATTTTTGTGTTTTCCGCTTGGCATTTAAACGACCTCCTTATGTTGGCAAATTGACAACATAAGGGTAGCACAAGAAAACTTTTAAAAACGCGCTTGACAACACGTGGGCAACCACGCTATGATAAGGGCAACAAAGCGGCGTCCACCCGCGGCGGCTTTTATCCGCCGGGTTTATTTGAGCAAATCATCGGCAGTCACCCCAAAAAACTGCGCAAAGCCTTTCAACTCCAGGTCAATCACAAACCTTTCGCCGCTTTCGATCTGCTGTATGGCGTTTTTGCTCAGGTCTATGCCAAGCAGCTGCATCCGGCCGGCCAAGGCCCGTTGAGAAAGTTTTTTCTGCCTTCGCAACGCGGCAATGCTGCCGCCGCAGACATTTAGCTTGCCGTTAGCGGATTTATTCTTAAACATGCTCCTCACCCCAAACGTTTTGACACCCAGTGCTTGTCATTGAGGTGAGTATATGTTAAAATGCATGATGTTATGACCTGCACTGCGGGTCATCAGATTATTTTAAGCGGGGGGTGAAAAGCCATGCCGGATTATAAGAAACTGTATTTCTCCTTGGCGGCGAAGGTGGCCGACATAATTGAGCTTCTGATTAAAGCCCAGCAAGAGTGCGAAGAAATTTACATCGGGGAGCCCGCCGGCCCGGGCGAAACAAAATGAGAAGGGGCCTCTCTGCGGCTGCAAACCCATAAA
>WRDJ01000031.1 GCA_009783495.1 Clostridiales bacterium
TCCATCGGCCTTTCTGCCCGGAGATTTTTTCACGGCTTGTCTTGGGCGGGACAAGCGTGTGGTTTATGTCGGTTCGCAGGGGCGGGGTATTTTAGGTTTTTAAACCGGTAAAAAGCCAGAAAAAGTACAAATTAATATCCGCACCCCTTTTCCGCGCGTATTTCACCGGCGGAAACACTTAATTGATTTACTTGTGAAGCGCGGAGTTTTATTTCGTGACAATTATTGACTAAGACATCCATGTCTAAGTGCGTTCCGATAGAATAGATATTAACGGTGTCATCTTTTTGGGATAATTCATCAAGATCAACCAGAATTCCATCCATTGCCAATTGGAGCATTCTTTCTTTTACGTCATCTGATATTTCATGCGCTTTTTTATTTGATGCATGAAGCATGATTTTTTTACAAAGCACGGATATAAAATCGTAAAGATTCCGACAGTAGATTTTACAATACCAACCATCATCATGGGCTAAGTATGCGAAATCGTTTTGCAGCGCTTCAAAAAATGGTGTATGCAAAGGCTTTGACATATGCCCCAAATAAAGCAGTTCTGCAATTTGCTCTTCACTCAATTCACTTGTTTGATGAGGCATAGCATAGTCAACAAAGCAAAATTCGCCCAGATTATAAATATTTTCCTTTGCAAGCTTTTCTATAAATTCGTAGCCTTCAAATAATTTCAGCCCTCTTTCGAATCTGCTTTCGGATAATATGACATTGCTTCCGCCTGTTATGAGCATCAGGTTTTTTATAGGTTGAGGTAAATATTTAACAAACTCGGCAAAGTCTATACCTGAATATATTACCTCGTTTTTTCCCGGAAATATTTTTACATAAATTTTTGTTCTTGTTTTATCAGCTTTATTTTTATTTGTTGTAACCTTTTTCATAATGACCTCCACGCTGTCAAACGACGGCACAAATTATTATTTTCTTCATTATAACTCACTTCTCCTGTTTATTATAATAATCGTCGGGCTTCTATTTTTTTCCGTTTTTTTCCCGGAAAGTCTTGGCCCAGCCTTCGACATTGCGCTGACGGCCCCGGGCCACGCTCAGAGCGTCCGGCGGCACGTTTTGCGTGATGGTGGAACCGGCCGCCACGAAGGCCTCCCGGCCCACGGTGACAGGGGCGATCAGGTTGGTGTTGCTGCCGATGAAGGCTCCATCCTCAATGACGGTCAGCTCCTTTTTGTGCCCGTCATAATTGCAGGTGACGCAGCCGCAGCCGATATTGACCCGTTCCCCTACAAAGCTGTCCCCCACATAGGAAAGGTGCGGGATTTTGCTGCCCCGTCCCACGGAGGTTTTTTTCACCTCGACGAAATCGCCGATCTTCACCTCGTCGGAGAGAATCGCGCCGGGACGCAGATAAGCGAAGGGGCCGATGCTGCAATGCTCGCCCGCCCGCGCTTCCGCCAGCACCGCGCGGAAAACCCGCGTGTGATCGCCGACGACGCTGTTGCAGATCTCGGCGTCGGGGCCGATGCGGCAATGGCGGCCGACGACGCTTTTGCCGCGGATATAGCTGCCCGGCTCGATAATGGTTCCCGCGCCGACTTCGGCCTCGCAGTCAATATAAGTGTTTTGCGGGTCGGTGATGGTCACGCCGGAAAGCATCAACTCTTCATTTTTACGCCGCCGCAAGACCGTTTCCGCTTGCGATAATTGCAGCAGGTCGTTGACGCCCAAGGCGCAAGTGCCGTCCTGCGCCGCCAGAGCATTGACCGCATAGCCACGCGCGGATAAAAGAGCCAGCGCGTCCGTGAGATAATATTCACCCTGCGCGTTGGCCGGGGCGAGTTGCCCGATCACCGCACGTAAAGCCTCTATGTCAAAGCAATAAGCGCCGGTGTTGACTTCACTCAGGGCTTTCTGCTGCGGCGTGGCATCCTTTTCCTCCACGACGCCCAAGACGCGCCCATCGGCATCGCGGCAAACGCGCCCATAGCCTGAGGGGTCGGGCAAAAAAGCCGAGAGCAGGGTGCAGGCAGAGGCCGTTTCCCGCGCATAATTCAGCAATTCGCGCAAAACGGCGGCGGTAAGCAGCGGCGTGTCCCCGCAGAGCACCAACACCTTGCCACGTTCCCGTGCGAGGGCCGGCAGGGCGGTCATCACGGCGTGGCCGGTGCCCAGCTGCACGGGTTGCTCAACATAGGCGGCCTGTTCGCCGCAAACCGCCTGCACCTCTTCCGCGCCGCAGCCCACCACCAAAAGCGGGCGCGTTACACCGCAGCTGCGGCAGGCCTCCAAGACATGGGCGATCATTGGCTTGCCCCCGGCCTTATGCAGGACTTTTGGCAGCTCGGATTTCATGCGGGTGCCCTTTCCGGCGGCCAGGATTATAGCCGAAATATCGTTCATAAAAAACCCTCCTAATCAACCTCACTTAATATGCCCCGGCATATCGGTCGCCGCGCCGAAACCGGGCAGCCTGCCGTTTTCCGCCGTTCAGCCGCTCATAGCCGTGAAGCGGGCGCCCAGGATGGCTTCTTCCAGTTTGCCTTCGTTGACCGGCATCGCGATCCTCGCCAGCTGCCCTGCCGTGGGGATTTCGGCCTCCGTGCCCGCGCCTTCCCAATCATAACCAGCCTGATATTCGCAAACCTCACAGGGATCGCCGGGAGGAACAATAGGGCAGACGCAGGGAGCTTTATTGCAGACGCCGCAAATCGGATCGTCCGGGGCCGGCGCAGACACCTCGCAGCCCGCCCTTCGCATTTTATCCGGCAGACATATTATGCCGCGCGGGTAAACAGCGTTAGCCGTTTGCTTCACACCCTGGCCTCTTGTCTCTTATTTTTATTATACCATAAAAATCCCGCCAAGTGTGAAAATTCTTTGTCTCGCCCATTTTTTTGCCATTCATAAATATAGAGGATTTTTTTGACGAATCTTTAATATTATAGTCGGTAGAAATACGGCGGGAGGGAAGGCCGGACCGTGAGGCAGACGCGGCTGAAAAACAGGCAACTAAAGATTCCCGCCCGGGCGAAAATCAACTGGGCGCTCGACGTTTTGGGCAAGATGCCGGATGGCTATCACTCGCTGGAGATGGTCATGCAGACCATTTCCTTGGCCGACCAAGTGACGCTTACCCAAAGCCCAGGGGAGGACGCGGTTTCAAGCAGCGCGCCCCTTCCCGGCGGCGCGGGCAATCTGGCGCTGGCCGCCTGGCTTCTGCTGAAAAAACGCTGTAATTTAGAGCAGGGGCTTGACATATATATCGAAAAGAACATCCCCGTGGCTGCCGGTTTGGGCGGGGGTTCGGCAGACGCCGCGGCCGTGTTCTTGGGCGCGAACCGTCTGTTCGGGCTCGGTTTGGATCACCGGCAGCTGGCGGAGCTGGCCCTGCCCCTGGGTGCGGATATTCCTTTCTGCCTTTTGGGCCGGGCCGCCCTGGCGCGCGGAAAAGGCGAAATTCTGCAGCCCTTCGGCCCTGTGCCCCGGCAATGGCTGGTGCTGGTCAACCCTGGCATCCCCCTTTCCACGGCTTTGGTTTTCCGCAATTATTCTCTGCCTGAAAACAGGCCGAAGGCCGACATAGAAACCCTGAAGGAGGCGCTTCTGCGGGGGGAGGCGGAGGGGATCGCTCCTTTGATGTTCAATGCCCTGGAAGAAACGGCGCAAGCCCTTTGCCCGCAAATCAGCGAAATCAAGCGGGATTTGCGTTCTTTGGGCCTGCAGCCCTTGCTTTCCGGCAGCGGGCCCACGGTTTTCGCTCCGGCGCAAAGCCGTGCCGCCGCCGCCCGCGCCGCCGCCGTGCTGTGTGGACGCTGGCCGTTTGTGGAAATCGCTTATACTTTGTGACATAAAATATTTTAAGGAGATGAAGTTATGGACGCCATTATCCTTGCCGGCGGGGACGCGGGCAAGCTGGGCCTCGAAATTTGTCCATCCAACCACCGGGCGCTCACGCCCCTGGCCGGCCGCCCCATGATCGAATATGTGGTGGAAGCCCTGCGCGCTTCAGAAAAGGTGACTCGCCTGATCATCGTGGGAGAACTGGCCGTTTTACAGCCGCTTTATGGGGAGGCCGAGGACATCGCCCTGCTGCAGGGGGGCGGCTCCATCGTCGAAAACGCGCTGCTCGGCTTGAAAGATGTGGACGGGCTGGCCGTCATAGTTACGGTTGACATTCCCCTCGTCACCGGCCAGATCATCGACGCCTTCATCAACCAATGCGAGGAAGCCGGAGACCTCGACTTTTATTATCCCGTGCTTTCCCGGCAGCTCAACGAAGCCGCCTATCCGACCGCCAAACGCACCTATTTCCGCCTGGCCGAGGGCGAATTCACCGGCGGTAACATCATCATGCTAAAGGCCGCGGTGGCCGACAAGAACAGGGCCAAGATCACCGCCTTGGTGGAGCATCGCAAGTCTGCCGTCAAGATGGCGCTTGACGTCGGCCCCATCACCTTGTTCAAAATGCTCATCGGCAAGCTGCCTCTGGCCGGGGCGGAAAAAGCCGTCTGCAAAATTTTCGGCATCACCGGCAAGGCCGTCGTTTCCTCCTCGCCGGAAATCGGGCTGGACGTTGACAAACCGAGCGACTGGGAGGCCGTGAACGCCATTTTTGCCAAAAACGGGTTTTAACAGGCGATCATTGATCGCCCCTGCATAATTAACCGTAACATTTGATCTGATTTAAGCACCAAGAACGCCGCAGACGCGGCGTTCTTGGTGCTTGTCTTTATTTGGGCGAGATAAAAAAGGGAGCGTTGCGTCCTTACCGGGCGGGCCGGCAAGAGCAGCCCACATAGTTTTCTTTTTAAAGGAGCCGCTGGCCGGCGGCCCCTTTAAAAAATTGTCCCCCTCCTTGGGGAGGCAGTGTCAGGGGGTGAGGCAAAACAGAAGAGAGGGGAAGCGGTGAAAGGGGGAGAAGCATCCGCTCACCGGTCATTCTTTGGGCGAGGTGAAAGGAGAGCGGAGGTAACCGAAGAAAAAAGCCGGAAGGCGCAAAGCCGACAGCAAAAGCGCGGCTAGTTTATAGATGAAAAAAGCCAGCGCGTAAAAGGGCCAGGTCACAATCTCGTAAACTCTTTTGAGGGATTTGCCAGGGGCGCGCCCCGCCTTTTTCGCCCGCGCGCTTCCCGATAAAAGCCATTTGCCCAACCCGTAAATATGCGGGCTCAGATATGTATAATAGAGGGCGAAACCCAGACCCTGCCAGACGAGCAAGGAAAAGCGCACCTCTCCCCAGGTGAAGCGCAGCCAGACGGCAAAAACCAGGGCGAGGGCGAGCAGCCACCACAGAATGTCGAGCAAAGGCCGCAGGCGGCGGTGCGGAGCGGTAAAACGCCGGAAGAGGCGGTAGCCGTCATAGAAAATGCCCAGCCCCACCCCGCATATCAGCGCCAGCAAAAGCCGCAAAAATTGTCCGGCGGCGGTATCCACTTCAATCACGCCCTATTTGAAGATTCTCTCGATGACGCTCCTGCTTCTTAAAGCCGGGCGTTTCTCGTTTTTGCTCTTGCGGTAAATGATGGAATCCACCTGCCCCTTGATGGACGCTTCCTTTTCGTCCAGATGCAGGCGGCTGATATGCAACTCCGACCCGCTCAAAACCATCTCGCCCATGGAGGTGGCGAGCACGATCTCGCTGCTGTCGAAAGTTTCCACGCGCAAAACCCCAAAGAGCTCCACGGTCTGGCGATCCGTCATGGTCAGACGTTGCTTGATGTTTTCGTTCATATTAAACACCCCGTTCGCATAATATGATTTGCGGGAGAAGGCCCGCCTCTATAAGTTATGTCCGGCTGGGAGAAAATATTGCACCCTTTCAGAAAAATAATATTAATTTGTAGTGAAAATGTACTTGATTTGTCCACAATATGTGTATATAATGTGGATAAATAGTAAAATCGGGCGGGGTCATCATGAAGCTGGAAGTGCGGGGCGCGGAAAAACTGAGCCTGCGGGAAAAGCAGGTGGTCGTTTATAAGGAAATGGGCTTGCCGGCGGCGGAGATCGCGCGGCGGCTGAAAATGGCACAGAGTACGGTGGCCACCCTATACTCGCGTGCGCGCGCCAAAGGATATGAGGCCGTAATCATCATTCCCGGGGAAGCGTTAGGTCTTTTTACGGAGGAGGACGAGCATTTTGGCGAGGAAGAAAACGACTGAGCAAGGCAAAGGTAAAACGGTTAAAGTGTTCAGGTGGGGGAGGCTGCTTTTTATCTGTCTGCTGATTTTTGCGGCGGTGCAATTCGCGCAGCAAAATGCGCGCCTCCGTGATTCTTCCGCCGAACTGGATCGCTCTGCCCGGCGCGTGGAGAAGGCGCAGCAAAAAAGCTCCGAGTTGGATGAAATGGAGGCCAAGCTGTATAGCAATTCATATATCGAGAAGCTGGCCAGGGCTTTTGGCATGATCAAGCCGTGGGAGACGCCGATTTTCCCCATGGTTGAAGAGAAAGATGCGCCGTAAACGGAGGGCCGGCCCGTCCCGGAGGGCGACTTGCATTAGTTCGCAAAAAAGATCATTGACATATTAAGAAGGATGATAATATAATGGCTATATATGAATAAAGGTGGAGGAAGATCTTCTTTATGACAATTACCGTTGGCAGCATCGTTGACGGGGTGGTTACCGGCATAACCAAGTTTGGAGCTTTTGTTGAGATAGAAGGCGGCGTCACCGGACTGGTGCATATTTCCGAGGTGGCCAACGCCTATGTCAAGGAGGTTTCCGATTGCCTTCAGGTGCAGGACATCGTTCGCGTCAAGGTGATCAATATTGGTGAGAACGGCAAGGTCGGCCTTTCCGTCAAGCAGGCGGCAGAGAAGCCTTTGCCCTCTCAACCCAGGGACGGGTTAGGCTTTGAGGATAAGCTTGCCAAATTCATGAAGGAAAGCAATGAAAAGCTGGTGACCCTGAAGCGTCATCAGGAAGGCAAGAAAGGCAGATAAAACCATAAAGCACCCTTGCGCGGGGTGCTTTGATATTATACGAGCCTGTTTAGTATCCCCGAATAGTGCGGATTCCGAACTATTTTTCCGCCAGACAAGAAAGAGCGACGAAGGTATAGCAAAAGCTATTTCAAGGAGCGATGACATAGTATTGGCGGAAAAAGGGCCGGAAGGCGTGCAATGAGCGGGATGCTAAACAGGCTCTGAGGGAGGGTTTTTATGAAAGCAGCAATCGACATCGGTTCCAATACCGTGCAAATGCTGGCCGGTGAAATAAAAAACGGCGCGGTTGTGCCGTGCCTGCGCCATCTGGCCACCACCCGGCTGGGCGGCGAACCGGAGAGAGGA
>WRDJ01000032.1 GCA_009783495.1 Clostridiales bacterium
GCAGGGAATTGTTACCTTGCCATTGCGTTGCCGCGCACAAACAAGAGGAGGACGAATTTATGCCAGACCAAAAAAATAAAAACCTTTTACGCTTGAGATGGCTGGAGAGATATGACCGGCAGCCCCAGGAAATCAAGGACAAGCTTGACAGCTATGAAAATTATGATTTTCAGCTAAGAATGATCAAACGGAAAAAGCCGACGCTTAGTGCCGGCGATGTTTTCCTGTTGAGCCCGAGGGAAGATATATACTTCTACGGGAAGGTGTTTAAAACAAATATAAAGTCAATAAGCAAAAATGAACTAATAGAAGGGAACCACAGTGTTTTTATTTTCAAATGCAAAACAAACAGGCTCACAATGGATGATTTTGCTCCCGATTATGATAATCTGTTGATTGATCCCTGTATAGTTACTACATCCTATTGGTGGAGGGGATTTTTCTACAATGTCGGGAACATACCGCTCACCGACTTTGAAAAGTCGCTCGACTATGGATTTTACAATACCGGAAGTGATCGGTTTTCCACAGAAGAAGGCGAAAGATTGAACCACCAACCACGAATAATGGCGGGGGGAGGCATGACAACAATTACCGGGGTTGCGTCTGAGATAGAACAAGAACTCATTATCAATCCGGCGCTTGTTGATTTCAAGCAACGGTGAAAACAAAACCACCCACAAAAAAAAGGAGACGCGAAATGCGCGAAAAGACTTTGATCAAGCTGGAATATGACAAGATGCGGGAAAGGCTGGCCGAACGCGCTTCCTTCGCCTGCTCCAAGGAGTTGGCGCTGGCATTGCAACCGGCCGGAAGCGCTGCGGAGGCCGCCGCCCTGCTGGAAGAAAGCGTGGAAGCGCGGGAGATTTTGCGCTTTTACCCCACCTTTTCTCTGGGCGGCCTGCGCGACCTGCGCCCCGCCCTGCGCCATATCGAAGTCGGCGGCATTCTGGATGTGCCGTCGCTGCTTGACGTCGCGGATGTCTGTCGCGCCGCGCGTCAGAGCAAAACCTTTTTTTCCGAAATCAAGGGCAGCTATCCCACCGTTACCGCTTTGGGGAAATCGCTGGGGCTTTTCAAGACCATCGAGAGCGCCGTGGAAAAAACCGTGGCGGGGGACGGCGGCATAAACGACGAAGCCAGCGAAAAACTCTTCCAGTTGCGCCGCCGCCAAAGGAGCGCCGCCGAGCGCGTCAAGGAGCGGCTGGAGGGCATCGTCAAAAGCCCGAACACGCAGAGATTCCTGCAAGAGCCCATCGTCACCATGCGCGCCGGCCGCCATGTGGTGCCGGTGAAGGTGGAATACCGGGCGCAAGTGCCGGGCATCATGCACGATACCAGCGCCAGCGGGGCCACACTTTTCATAGAACCGATGGCCGTGATCGAGTTGAACAATGAATTGCAGCGTTTGGCCCGGGAAGAAGAGGAGGAGATCGCCGCCATCTTGCGCGCGCTCACCCTTCTGATGACGGGCTTCGCCGACGACCTGGCCGCCACGCTTTCTCGCCTGGCGCGGCTGGATTTCATCTTCGCTAAGGCGCGTTTGAGTTATGATTATAACGGCGCGGCCCCCAAGATCAATGAGCGCGGCCATATCCGACTGAACGCGGCCCGGCACCCGCTCATTGACCCGGCCAAGGTCGTTCCGGTGGAGATCAGGCTGGAAAAGGACGTTTACGCCATGGTGGTCACCGGCCCCAACACCGGCGGCAAAACGGTCACGCTGAAAACCATCGGGCTTTTGACCTTGATGGCCCTTTCCGGGCTGGAGATTCCGGCGGAAGCGGGCAGCGAGATCAGCTTCTTCGCCGGGGTTTTCGCGGATATCGGCGACGAGCAGAGCATCGAACAATCCCTCAGCACCTTTTCCTCGCATATGGTGAGCATCGTGGAGATTTTGCAAAACGTGCGCGGGGATTCCCTGGTGCTTCTGGATGAGTTGGGCGCGGGCACCGACCCCGCCGAAGGGGCGGCTCTGGCCATGGCCCTGCTGGATACCTTGAAGAGGCGCGGCGCGAAAACCGTGGCCACCACCCACTACAGCGAATTGAAGGCCTTCGCCTATAATAACCCGGGGTTTCTCAATGCCAGCATGGAATTCGACTTGGAGACGCTTTCCCCCACCTTCCGGCTTTTAATGGGCGTGCCGGGCAAAAGCAATGCCTTCGAAATTTCGCGGCGCTTGGGTTTGCCGGAAACCGTCATAGGGGAAGCCGCCCGCTTCCTGACCGCCGAGGACGCGCAGATCGCCGACCTTCTGGCCAATCTGGAAGAGGCGCGCCGGCAGGCCGTGCGGGAAAAGGAGGAGGCGCGGGCCGCTTTGGCGCGCGCTGAGGAAAAAGAAAAAGAGCTGCAACGCGAGCAGGACTCCTTCAAAATTAAAGAAGCGGAGATCGTGCGGGGGGCGCATGAAAGAAGCCGGGAAATAGTCGCCGAGACGATGAAGAAAAGCGAGGCGCTATACCGCGAAATGCAGGGCAAGATGCAGGAAGAGCGGGAAAGGGAGCGCGCCTGGCAGGAAAGCAAACGCAAGCTCAAGACCTGGCAGGAGCAATTGGAGGAAGAGCAGCCGGAAATCCCCTTCGCCGGGCAAGCCCCCGCTTCCGTCATGGCCGGGCAGACGGTTTTCGTCCCCCGTTTCAACCAGAAATGTGTGGTTTTGAGCCCGCCCAACAGCGGGGGAGAGGTGGCCGTGCGCGCGGGCGTGCTGAAAATGATGCTGCCTTTGAGCGATTTGCGTCTGGCCGAAGAGGAAAAGACGGAAGAGACGAAAAAAAGGAACAGCGGCGCCATGCAGCGGGAAAAGGCCATGAGCATCAAAAGCGAAGCCGATCTGCGCGGGTTGGACAGCCTGGAGGCGCTGGAAGCATTGGATAAATATCTCGACGACGCCTTTGTGGCCGGGCTGAAGCAGGTGCGCATCATCCACGGCAAGGGCACCGGGGCGCTGCGGGCCGCCGTCGCCACTTATCTGAAGGGAAACCGTCTGGTCAAGTCTTTCAAGGCCGGGGAATATCATGACGGAGGGATAGGGGTGACCATCGCGGAGCTGAATCTTTAGTCGGCAACATAAGCGTCGCATAGCAGCGTCGCGCCATCAGCTCAGTTGTGAACGTATAACTATACGTTCACTCCTTCGCTCTCGACGCTCCTTGCTCTGCTTGCTTCTCTTGCCTCCTCGTATGGTTTTTTTGTTGATTAATTACAGGTTTTCCGACAAGCAAGCGCGAATAAAGGAAACACTATCAAACCTCACAGGGAGGCCGAAATGACCTTTGTCCATCTGCATAACCACACGGAATACAGCTTGCTCGATGGCGCGGCGCGCCTGGAGCCCATTCTGCGCAAAGCCGTGGATCTGGGCATGCCCGCGCTGGCCCTCACCGACCACGGCGTGATGTACGGCGTGATAAATTTTTATAAAAAGGCGTTGGAGTTGGGCGTCAAGCCCATCATCGGTTGCGAGGTCTATGTCGCGCCGCGTTCGCGCTTCGAGAGGGAACCGGGCCGCGAGGATTCTTCATATCACTTGGTCTTGCTGGCGGAAAACAATGAGGGCTACAAGAACCTCTGCCGGCTTGTTTCCTGCGCCTATCTGGAAGGCTTTTATTATAAGCCGAGGGTGGATAAAGAACTGCTGCGCCGCCACTCACAGGGCTTGATCGCCCTTTCGGCCTGCGTGGCGGGGGAAGTCCCCTCCGCCATCCTGCGCGGCGACCGCGAGGCCGCCACAAGGCTCATTTTGGAATACAGCGAAATTTTCGGGCCGGGCAATTTCTTTCTCGAATTGCAGGATCATGGCATGGAGGAACAAAGGCTGGTCAACGAGGCCTTGATAGAGTTCTCGCGGGAATTGGCGCTGCCGCTGGTCGCCACTAACGACATCCACTATGTGCGGCGCGAGGACGCCAATGTGCATGACATCCTGCTCTGCATCCAGACCGGCAAGATCCGCAGCGACGAAAAGCGCATGCGCTTCCCCAACGACGAGTTTTACTTAAAAAGCGAGGCCGAGATGCGCCGCCTTTTCGCTAACGCGCCGGAGGCCGTTGATAACAGCGGGCTGATCGCCGAACGCTGCAATGTGGAGTTGGAATTCGGCAAGCTGTATCTGCCGGATTATGAGGCGCCGCCGGGGCATGATCTGGATAGCTACCTGGCCGCTTTATGCCGGGAGGGGTTGGAGAGGCGTTATGAGCTGATAGGCCCGGAATTGCAGGAGCGCCTGGCTTATGAACTGGAGATCATCAGAAACACCGGCTTTTCCGGCTATTTTCTCATCGTCTGGGATTTGGTGAAGTTCGCGCATGAGAACGATGTGCTGGTGGGGCCGGGGCGCGGTTCGGCGGCCGGCAGCCTGGTGGCTTACGCCCTGGGTATCACCAATATAGACCCCCTCAGATACGGCTTGCTCTTTGAACGCTTTTTGAATCCAGAGCGCGTTTCGCCTCCGGACATAGACATAGATTTCTGCTATGAAAACCGAGGGAAAGTCATCGAATACTTAGTGAACCGTTACGGCGCGAACAGGGTGGGGCAGATCATCACCTTCGGCACCATGAAAGCCAAGGGCGCGGTGCGCGACGTGGGGCGCGTGCTCAACATTCCGCTGGGCGAGGTGGATAAGGTGGCCAAGCTCATTCCGGAAACCTTGGGCGTCACCTTGGAAGACGCTTTGAAAAACAGCCACGAGCTGCGCGCCGTCTATGAGGAAACGCCTGCCATCAAGGAGGTCATTGACATCGCCCGCAAAATCGAGGGGATGCCGCGCCATTCTTCCACTCACGCGGCGGGCGTGGTGATCGCCAGACAGGAACTGGTCAGCTATCTGCCGGTGGAAAAGACCAAGGAGGGTTTCATCCTTACCCAGTTCGAAAAGCAGGAGGTCGAGGAAAGCGGCCTGTTGAAAATGGATATTCTCGGCCTGCGCACACTCACGGTGATCGGCGACGCGGTGGAAAACGTCAGGAAGAGCAGGGGCATTGAGATTGACACCAACAGCATTCCCCTGGACGATGCCAAAACCTTCGCCATGCTGACCGCGGGGGAAAGCGTCTGCGTCTTTCAGCTGGAAAGCGACGGCATGAGGGAGATCATGAAGAACCTGCGCCCGGAGCGTTTTGAGGACATCATCGCCTTGGTGGCGCTATACCGCCCCGGCCCGCTGGAAGGCGGCATGGTGGATTATTTCATCAAGAGCAAGCATGGGGAAAAAGCCATTTCCTATAAGCACCCACTCTTGGAGCCCATCCTCAAAGAGACCTACGGGGTGATCGTATATCAGGAGCAGGTGATGCAGATCGCCTCCGCTTTGGCCGGCTTTTCTCTGGGGCAATCGGATATGCTGCGCCGGGCCATGGGCAAAAAGAAGCCGGAGATCATCGCCAAAGAGCGGGATCACTTCGTCGAGGGCGCGGCGGCCCGCAATGTGGGCCGCAAAACCGCCGGGGACATCTTCGATTTGATGGAAAAATTCGCCGGATACGGCTTCAACAAAAGCCATTCGGCGGCTTATGCCCTGGTGGCCTATCAGACGGCCTGGCTCAAGGCCAATTACGCGCCGGAATTCATGGCCGCCATGCTCACCGCCGTCATGGACAACACGGATAAGGTGCAATATTACCTCGACGAATGTACGCGTTTGGGCATTGCCATCCTGCCGCCGGACGTCAACGAAAGCGGGCAGAAATTTTCGGTGGCGGGCGGCAATATCCGCTTCGGGCTGGCCGCGGTAAAGAACGTGGGGCGCGAAGCCGTGGGCACCCTGATTCGGGAAAGAGAGGAAAACGGCGCCTATTCCTCTTTGGGCGGGCTTTGCTGCCGCATCCAGCCCAACCGCAAAATGCTGGAAAGCCTGATCAAATGCGGGGCGCTCGATTGCCTTGGCCACAGCCGCGCGCAGATGCTGGCGGCGACGGACAGGGCGCTTGAGCTGGGACGTAAGCTGGCGCAGGATAAAAATTCCCCGCAGCAATCGCTTTTCGATTTCGGCATGGGCGGGTCGCG
Source organism: Clostridiales bacterium (assembly GCA_009783495.1). Lineage (GTDB taxonomy): Bacteria > Bacillota > Dehalobacteriia > UBA4068 > UBA4068 > WRDJ01. Next base: position 6,007 of record WRDJ01000032.1, read on the forward strand.
CAGCACGCAGGAGAACATGGTCATGCCGGATATCCCCGAATTTTCTTTCTCAGAGCGCCTGGCCATGGAAAGGGAAATGATCGGCTTTTATGTGAGCGGGCATCCGCTGGACGCCTATGTAAAGCTTTTCAAGAACAAGATCAGCCATACCGTGAAGCAGTTGGCTGATTGCCCCGACGAAGCGCGGGTAAAGGTGGGCGGGGCGGTGAGCGACATGCGCAAGCTCATCACCAAGAAAGGGGATAGCATGGCCACCTTTTCCATCGAGGACAAGGAGGGCGCGCTGCGTTGCGTGATTTTTCCCAAAGCCTATCTGAAATTTCAGGACATCCTGCAGGACGACCGGGTTTTGCTTTTGGAAGGGTCGCTTTCGCTCAAAGAAAGCGCGCCCAAGCTGATCGCGGAAAACTTGGCGCTGCCCGGTAAGCTATACCTGCGCCTGCCTGACAGCGGGGACGCGGCGATGCTCGTGCGGGTGCGGGAACGCTTGCTGGCCCAGCCCGGTTATTTGCCGGTCTTGGTTTATTACGAGGATTTGCAGCATGACGACTTGCGGCAATACCGGCCGCTGCCCGGCGTCACGGGGATTTCGCCGGATGAAAAGTTGCTCTCCGCCTTGTCGGGGTTTTTGGGCGAAAAGAACGTGGTTTTGCGTTAGAAAATTTTGTGGGTTTGCGCTTTACAAAAGAAACATTTGTGATATAATCTACATATTGTCTGTTAAAAAAACAATTTAAGGGGGATTTTTGGATGAGTACCATAACGAAGGAAATGAGTATTATGGAAGTGGTGCAAAAATGGCCGCAAACAGCCTCAATTTTCATGAATTTCGGCATGGGCTGCCTGGGCTGCTCGGCCGCCCGTTTTGAGAACATCGAACAGGGCGCCAATGCGCACGGCATAAACGCGGTCAAACTCGTGGAAGCTCTCAACAAGAGCGTCAATCAATAAGACGCAAACAAAAGCCAATAAAAAAAGGGCGCACAAGCGCCCTTTTTTTATTGGCAGGGCCGGGTTAATAATAATAAATCCGTTTGCTGCAATGCGGGCAGCAGAGGAAAGCGCGGGCCTCTTCCGTCACGCGGTGATGGCTGGGGACGGCTTTCGGCAAAGGTTCCCGCGTTTCGTAATAGTCCGTTTCATAAAGCTCTTTCTCAGGCTTTTCGCCCGGGGCTTTATAAGGGCAGAAAGAAAAAACGGAGGTGTCGAGAGCGGGGGTCAGCCCGGGGA
>WRDJ01000033.1 GCA_009783495.1 Clostridiales bacterium
CAAAGAGAATAATTGGCAGCAAATGGTGGTGCTGCCCTATCGCGACGGACTTTCACTTTTGCCGCTATATCTGCAGCAACTGGTCATGGAATCCTTGGGCAAGCAGGCGGCGGGTGCGGATTCCCTAAACGGCGGGGAGCGCCACGGCATTACGGTTTTCGGCAATAAGGGCACCACCGACCAGCACTCTTATATCCAGCAGCTCATGGAAGGGCCGGCCAACAGTTTCGTCAACTTCATCGAGGTGCGCAAAGACAAGCGCAGCGCGCGCGAGGATTTAGGCAGCGGCGATTGCCTGCGCGCTTCGCTTTACGGCGTCCGGCAGGCCCTGATCAAAAGAAACCGTCCTTCCCTCACCATCACTTTGGAAAATTTGGAAGCGCTTTCGCTGGGCGCGCTGATTGCCCTTTATGAGCGGGCGGTGGGCTATTACGCTTCCTTGGTGGGCGTCAACGCCTATGACCAGCCGGGAGTGGAGGAGGGCAAAAGGCAGGCCTCGGCCATTCTCGGGCTGCAAAAGCGGCTGATAGATTTTCTCGCCCTCAACAAAAACAAGCCCTATTCCGTGGAGCAGCTGGCGACACTTTTGAAGCTCAAGGGCGAGGAAGAGCATCTTTGGAATATCCTGGAGAACATCGTGCTCAATCATCCGCAGAGCTTCACGCGCCATGAACGGGGAGAAAACCTGCTCGTTTCCAGCTATAGCTGCCGGAACCTCTTCGGCGGCTCCGAATAGCGCGGTTTCGGGCGTGATAAGGGGCGGTTGGCCTTCGGCCAACCGCCCCTTAAACATTTTGCCTTAAAAATCCGACCTCTAAACCCGTCTCTTGTTGAACACGGCGATGGCTGCGGCGACCAGCAGCGCCGCCGCCGCCGCGCAAATGATGAAGGCGGGCAGATAATCCGCCGCTTCTTTTTGCGCGGAGAGCAAATTCAGGGTTTGCGCCGCAAGGGAACTGGGATTGAATTTTGAGAGCGCGGGAAAAAGGTTCAGCGTGCTCAGGATGATAATAACGCCGAAGCACCCAAGCAGGCTGCCGTAGAAATTGCCGAAGAGGACGCCGCCGAAGATCAAAAGCGCGATCAAAAACTCACCGAAGAGCCAAAGTGAGAAGAAGGCCAGGAAGGCATTGCTGAGAACGCCGCCGGGCCAGAAAAAGGCCGTGTAGGCATAGCAGACCGCCAGAGAGAGCGCATAGCTGCCCGCCCACAGAACGCTCGCCGTGAGGAACTTGGAGAGGATAACTGTTTGCCGCTTCATGCCCTTGGTCAGCAGGTTGATAAGGGTGCCGCGGCTGAGTTCATTGGCCATCAGGCCGCCAAAGGTGATGATGAGCGCCAGCATGCCCATCTGCCCGATATAACCGAAAAACTGCTCCCAGGAACTCATCGCGCTGGCCTCCGGCATGGTGATAAACACGCCGTCGCCCAGGTCTATACTGCCCATAATTTCCGGCAGAAGTTTGGCGGTGAGCGGGCTCATCAGGCCGAGCAGAAGAAAAACCGCCGCCAGGACGATCAGGCGGTAGGTGCGCAGGCTTTCGGTGAACTCTTTTTTGGTAAAAGCGATGAAGGCCTTCATTTCGCCACCTCCAGATACAGGCTTTCCATGGTCGGCTCTAAAATTTCCAGCTTAAGCGGCATGATCTCGTTGGCGTAAAGGACGCGCAGGATTTCCCGGTGGGCGTTCGCGATATCCGCTACATGCAAAGTCAGCTCTAAGTCCGCAGAGACGGCGTTTTTCAGCAGCGCCCCGGCGTCCGCAGTGAAGCGCGCCTTGTTGGCCTGCGAAGCGAACTCGATGAGGACGGAATCCGCTTTATGCCGCGCGCGCAATTCCGAAAGCGTGCCGCAAAGCGCGATACGCCCGCCGCTCAAAACCGCCACCCGATCACAGACGCGCTCAACGTCGGAGAGGATGTGCGTGGAAAAGACCACGGTGGTCTTGCCCTTGATCTGCTTTAGGATGTCCAGCACTTCTTTGCGGCCCATCGGGTCGAGGGCAGAGGTCGGCTCGTCGCAAATCAGCAGTTTCGGCTCGTTGAGCAGGGCCTGCGCCACCCCCAGCCGCTGCTTCATGCCGCGGGAAAAAGCGCCGATTTTCTTGTTGGCATTGGATAGACCGACCATCTCCAAAAGCCTGATGGAGCGGCGCGCGGTCTCGCTGGCGGCCAGCCCTGCCACTTCCCCGCAGAGCAGGAGATATTCCTTGGGTTTCATATAACCGTAAAACTCCGGCACGTCGGGCAGATAACCGATATGGCGGTTGGTCTCCGTCGCCCCGAAACAAACCCTTTCGCCGCGCACGAAAATCTCGCCGCCGTCTGCGGGCAGCAAGCCCAAAATCATTTTCATGGTGGTGGTTTTCCCGGCCCCGTTGGCGCCGATGAAGCCGAAAACGCTGCCTTCCGGCACGTCAAAGGAAATGCCGTCAATGACCTTGTTCACGCCGAAGCTCTTGGAGAGATTTTTGACGGAGAGGGTGTTCATCACTCGTCCCCCTTCCCGATAGCGAAATAGAGCACCGGGCCGATGAAGTTGATGAAGGATACGATGACCCAGAGCGCCCGGTTGCCCACGCGATATTTTTTGTGGGTGAAGATGTGGGCCAACGAAGCGATCAGCAGCCCCACGCTGACGATCCCCAGCGGGATCAAAATCGGTAAATATTCTTTCAAGTCTCCCATGTTACGCCCTCCTTAAAAATTTTCGTTTTATTCGCAGCTTATGATTTTATATATTTAATAATACCTCACCGACCTTTTTTATTCAAGCTATTTAATTGAAATGCGGCGGCGGGGATGATACAATGAAAGAAAACTCGGAAGGGGAGGCGCGGCCATGAAAAAAACCCGCCGGGCGGGTTTCGCCGTCATCACAGCCATCTATGCCGCCGCGACCGGCCTCGGCGTCGCCGTCTTTCTGGCTCTGCCGGAGGCGCATCTCTTTTGGCGCGTCCTGGCCGGCGATGTGGCCGCGACGCTTTTTGTCTATCTGACGGGCGTCGTTTTGCGAAACGCCTCGGTTTATGACCCCTATTGGAGCGTCGCCCCCCTCGTCATCCTCACAGGCGTCGCGCTGGGCTTCGGCAAGGCGGATGCGGGGACGCTCTTGCTTCTGCTCGCGGTGTGGTATTGGGGGGTGCGCCTGACGCTCAATTGGGCGCATACCTTCAAGAGCCTGGCCACGCAGGATTGGCGCTATGACGGGTTCAAGCAGAAATATCCGCGCCTCTTCCAACTCATCAGCCTCTTCGGAATCAACCTTTTCCCCACGGCGGTGGTATCTCTCTGCCTGCTGCCGGGCCTGGTCTTTTTGCAGGAAAGCGCCTTTAATTTTCTGACGCTTGCGGGTTTCGCGGTGTGCGTCGGCGCGGCCACGCTGCAGCTGGCCGCCGATATACAGATGCACCGCTTCAGGCGCAGGAACGCCGGAAAAAGCCTGCTCATCCGCGAGGGCCTGTGGAAGCACGCGCGTCATCCCAATTATCTGGGGGAAATCCTCATGTGATGGGGCGTATATCTCTTCATGCTTTCCGCTGCGCCGCAAATGTGGGGCCTGGCCGCCGGCCCGCTGGTTAATACCCTGATGTTCCTCTTTATCAGCATCCCCATGGCTGACAAACGCAACCGCCGCGAGCGGCGCGGTTTTGATGAATATTTCCGCGAGACCAACAGCCTGTTGCCTGTCAGAATAAAAAAGGCGGGGTGAAACACAGATCCAAAAAACGCAAAGCCGCCCGTGGCGGTTGCGGCGCCGGGCGGCTTATAAACCGTGTTATTAGTATTGAACACGGAATATATTATTTGCTGATGTCGAGGATTTTCAGGCTGACCGTTCCGGCGGGGATGTTCACCAGCACCTCTTCGCCGATGGCGCGGCCCTCCAACGCCTTGCCGACCGGGCTTTCGTTGGAGATTTTCCCTTGGGCGGGGTTGGCGTCCACCGAGCCCACGATGGAATAGGAAGACTCGCGTGCGGTGGCGAGGTTCACAACTTTCACCCGGCAACCCACGGACACTTTGCTGATATTGACCTCGCTGGAATCAATCACCCGGGCGTTGCGCAGCTTTTTCTCCAGCGCCAGAATGCTTCCCTCGATGAAAGCCTGCTCGTTTTTCGCGTCCTCATATTCGGAGTTTTCGCTGATGTCGCCGAATTCAATGGCTTGCTTAATACGGGCGGCCACCTCTTTGCGCCGCACGGTCTTCAAAAACTGCAGTTCTTCCTCCATCTTTTTCAGGCCGTCCAAGGACATCAGAACTTCTTTCTCGCTCATCACAAAACCCCCCTAAAACTTTTTGGCAAAAAAACCTGAGCCGCATAAAAAAAGGATTAACAAGCGCCCGCGGAGAGCGCTTGTTTTTGTAGGTTGATATTACATATTATCTTTATGGTGATTATATGCGTTAAATTTCTCTTTGTCAAGCGCAAAAAATGTTTGCCGCCGCGCCGGACAAAAATTTTCTTAAAAGTATATTTTTTTTTCCTGCTTTCTGCTACAATCAGAAGGACAAAGCAATTTTCACCGCCGTTTCGGAGCGATAAAGGAGGCAAAAACATGAAAAGGGTTGTCAGCGTTTCCCTGGGTTCGGATAAACGCAACTCTGCGGTGAGCGCGGAAATCATGGGGGAAGCGTTTTCCATTGAGCGCATCGGCGTCAACGGCGACGTGGAAAAAGCCAAGAAAATGATCGCCGAACTGGACGGCCAGGTGCAGGCCATCGGGCTGGGCGGCACCGACCTTTACCTGCACAGCAAAAACAAGCGTTATACCATCCGCGAAAGCCGCGTCCTGCGCGATTGCGCCAAGAACACCCCCGTGGTGGACGGCAGCTTCCTCAAAAACACTTTGGAAAACCGCCTCATTTATTATGTGCGGGACGAGCTCGGCATTCCGCTTAAAGGCAAAAACGCCCTGCTCATGTCCGGCGTGGATCGCTACGGCATGGCGCGCGCCCTTGATGATTGCGGCGCCAATCTGATCTGCGGCGACCTGATTTTCGCCATCGGCCTGCCCTTCCGCATCAAATCCCTAAAGCAGCTGGATCGCCTGGCCCGGGTCATCGTGCCCGTCATCAGCATCCTGCCCATCAAAATGCTCTACCCCACCGGCCAGAACCAAAACAAGCCTACGCAAAAACACAGCCGCTTCTTTGAAGGCATGGATTTCATTTGCGGCGACTATATCTTCATAAAAAAGAATATGCCCGACGACATGAAAGGCAAAACCGTCATCACCAACACCGTTACCCAAGACGACGTGGAGGAGTTGCGCAAAAGGGGGACCGCCATGCTGATCACCGGCACGCCGGAGCTGAGCGGCCGTTCCTTCGGCACCAATGTCATGGAGGGCGTGATCGCCGCCTTGGCCGGCAAGGGCCCCGACCGCATGACGCAGGAGGAATTCACCGGTTGGCTGAACAATATCAATTTCAAGCCAAGGGTGCTGCGTTTTGACGAATAAGCGCGGCGCCCGCAAAGCCTCTTGATGTCACGCGCATTTTTTGTCCTGTTGGTGCGCAGAATATCTCTGAGGTGATGTTCATGAAGGAAAAGGAGCCTGGCTTTAAAAGGCAAAACCCGCCGAAAGAAACGCTTGAAGGGAAAAAAGCGCTTCCCCGCGTGACCGACAGCACCCGCGTGATCCATGCGGAAGAGAACAACCGGGAAAGCGCGCTGGACGACGGATGAGGCCGGACGGCAAATCCGTCCGGCCTCATCCGTCGTCCGGGTCAATCGGGGACTCATCCGCATCGGCCATTTCAATAAACATGGCTTCCGTTTTCCGTTGCGCCGCTTGCAGTTGTTCAATGACTGTCGTTATTTCATTGAACAGCGTATAATACAGCTTTTTGTAATCTTCCATGACGGCACCTCTTTTAAAATAGTAGTTCGTTATCATTTTTCAAACACGGCCGGCATATGTTTCAGCGCGTAATCCACATACTGATTTATTAATTCGTTCCTGCTTATGTTAAATTCAGCTGCCATGCGGTCAATTTTTTCTATTTTTTCGAGGCCCATTCTGATTGTTACCGGATCTTTTTTATATTGTTTGGGAATAAAATCATTCGTTTCAAAATAAAAATCACTCATTTCATCCACCTCTTGAAATGAGTGTAGTCTATATCGTGTACTGGATATAGATGTAATATTTGAATATATTTTTGCACATATTTACGCATCAGGGTTCGTGAAAACTACTTCCATACAAGCAAGCATGATGAGGCAAGAGGGAAACGCCTGCCCGCAGGAAAAACACGCGAAGCCTTGGAAGAGGAGCGGCGTCGAGGCCGTGTATAAACTAATACACAACGACGGCGCCGCGACTAACGCAGAAACAACGAGGAGCGAGAAGCAACGAGCAGAGCAAGGCGCGTCGAGGCGAGGGAACCGAGCGTATGTTGTAATACGTGAGCGACCGAGCCGCAGACGCAACACCGCTATGCGAAGTTGATTTTCGCGACGAGCCTATTCTTCTTCGTCTTTTGAGATAACTTTCGCCATATCCATCACGCGGTCGCCCTCGCCCAGGCGGATCAACCGCACGCCCTGCGCGTATCTGCCCTGCTCGGAAATATCGCTGACATTGATGCGGATGATGATGCCCTCGCGGGAAATGATCATCATCTCTTCGCCGGGCCGCACCACCTCGGTGGCCACCAGCGGGCCGGTTTTTTCGTTGCAGCGCATGGCATAAACGCCCTTGCCCGCCCTCTTGGTGAAGCGGAAATCCTCCAGCGGGGTGCGCTTGCCGTAGCCGTTTTCACTCACCACCAAAAGCTCGCCGTTTTCCTGCACGCAGCTTAAGCTGACCACGGAATCGCCTTCGCTCAACGTGATGCCCCGCACCCCGCGCGAGACCCGGCCCATGGGCCGCACATCCGCCTCGGAGAAATATATGGCTGCGCCGCCCGCCGTGCAAAGCAAAATCTGTGATTCGCCGTCGGTCAGCTTGACCCCGATAAGCTCGTCGCTCTCGTCGAGATTGATGGCGTTCAGCCCGTTGCGCAGGGAGGAATCATATTCCGTGAGGCGGCTCTTTTTCACCACGCCCTGCGCCGTGCTCATCAGCAGATATAGGTCGCCCGCGAAATCGCGCACCGGGATAACGGCCTTCACGCTGTCCGTGCCGCTTAACGAGAGCAGGTTGACGATGGCCGTACCCTTGGCCTGCCGCCCCGCTTCCGGGATCTCATGCACCTTCAGACGGTATGACCTGCCC